>JAJZZW010000023.1 GCA_021797385.1 Thermoplasmata archaeon
TATTTTATCCAACCTTTCCATAATTAATGGGATTTGGTTCGCTGCCATATCCCAATAATGTTTTTCAAATTAATAAATATGACAATTGTCGAACAATTTAGGAAAGTTTGGACAGGCTATATTGATTTATTTATTAGATTTTGATAGATATGGGTTGGACGGAAGTGTGCTCTGTGGATGAACTGGAAAATGAAGGACATAAAAGTTTTGAAGTGGATGGAAAGAAGATATTGATATCAAAGGTTGATAATAAAATTTATGCTATAGACGGGCTATGCTCCCATATGGGTGGAGACCTCGGCAAGGGAAAAATTGAGAATAATAATGTCATATGTCCGAAACATCATGCGGTTTTCAGCCTTGAAACAGGCCATGTTGAGAAGAATATCAACGGTTTTTTCAAAGCCATGACCAGAAAAGATGCAAAAGACCTTCATGCATATGAAATACGGGAAAATGAAGGAAATCTGGAGATTAATTTATAATGTAATCAGAATAAATATAATCCCTTATAAACATAAATGACCTTTCAGTAACATTTTTATACAATTCTCTATTGTAATACTATGTTTCCAGATAAATTTGAATACTATGCCCCGAAAAGCATAGAAGAAGCTGCAAAATTTTTAGATGGGCATGAAGATGCCAAGGTCCTGGCAGGCGGTCAGAGCTTGATTCCGCTGCTGAAACTGAGATTTACGTCAGTACCGGAGATTGTGGATATAGGCAGGATAAAAGGCCTTGATAGCATAGTATTTCAGGGATCGGCCGTGGAAATAGGGCCCATGGTCAGAACATCTGAAATAGGGGAAAACTCATCCATAAGAAAAAAGTTTCCAGTATTGAGTGAGGCTGCCGGGCACATTGCCGACCCGCTCGTGAGAAATATGGGGACAATCGGCGGGGATATATGTCACGGTGATCCAGCAAATGACTTTCCAGCGGTAATGCTTGCACTGGATGCTGAATTTGAAATCAGCTCTTCCAGGGGGAAAAGGACAGTAAAAGCTGAAGATTTCTTTGTTGATACCTTTGCCACAGCACTTGAGCCCGGGGAAATTCTTACCGGAATTAAAATCCAGGATACCGGTTCTTCCGGAAGATACATGAAATATAAAAAGTATGCAGGGGACTTTTCAATCCTTGGCATTGCAGTAAACCTGCTGATGGATGGCAAAAAGGTTAAAAAAGCCGGAATAGGTCTTACAAATTGTGGTGCCACAGCGATCAAGGCAAAGGATGCAGAGAAGTTTATGGATGGAAAGGATCTCAGCGATGAAAACATCGAAAAAGCTGCGGAATTAATAGTGAAAGCATGCGATTTCATGGATGACGACAATGGTAGCGTTAAATTCAAGGAGAAATTGCTGAAAAATCTATTTGTAAAAGCAGTAAAAGGAATAGGAGGTGTACCGAAATGATGGTAACTGTAAAGATAAATGGAAAGGAATATAGTAAAGATGTTGAGCCCAGGACACTTCTGGCCACCTTTATCAGGGATGATATTGGATTGACCGGAACACACATCGGATGCGATACAACCAACTGTGGTGCATGTACCGTATTGATGGACGGAAGAGCAGTAAAATCCTGTACGGTGCTTGCTGCCCAGGCTGACGGGCATGAACTGGAAACTATAGAGAATGAAGCAGATAAGGAACTCAGCATGGTCAAGGAGAGCTTTATTGAGGAAAATGGATTGCAGTGTGGATTCTGCACTCCAGGCATGATCATGACCAGTCTTTACATGCTTAGAAAAAATAAAAACCCCAGTGAGGATTATATTAAAAACAGCCTTGCAGGAAATCTGTGCAGGTGTACCGGCTACGTATCAATCATCAACTCCATAAAAAATGCCAATGAGAAAATCAACGGTAAAAAGGCGGTGGTTAAATGACATATCTTGATAGATTTGCCAACGGAAAGGGAAGATACCTTGATGATATAAAACTGGATAACATGCTTTACATGTCCCTGGTCAGAAGCCCATATGCAAGGGCAAAGATCAAAAGTGTGGAAGGTGGCATGACCTCCAGAGATCTGAAGGCATATTATGCTGTGGTAGAAGGCGATCATAGAGAGCCTGTACTTGCTATAGACGAGGTAAATTATCAGGGCCAGGCGGTTGCTGCCGTCTTCGGAAAAAACAGATACGAGGCCGAGGACCTGCTCTCCACCGTGAATGTAGATTATGAGCCTCTTGAAGCAATTCATAGCATCGATGATGCAAAGAAAAAGGCACCTATATATGCTGACAGGAAGGACAATATACTTTCTACCGAGGATGTGGGAGTAAAATTCAATGAAAGTGATATAGATTATGATATAAAGGTCACGGATACAATTTTACTGGACAGGGTATCTGCAAATCCCATGGAAACAAGGGGAATAGTTGCGGATTACAGGGATGGGATACTCAATGTATATCTACCATCCCAGTCTATTGTCCGTTCCAAATCAGGAATAGTAAAATCCCTGGGGCTTCCTCCCGAGAAGGTAAGGGTTTTCCTGATTGATAATGGTGGTGCATTCGGTGTAAAGGCTTTATTCTACCCTGAGTACATTATTGCATGCTATGCTTCCATGAAGTATGGAAAACCTGTCAAATGGCAGGAAACCAGAACAGAACATCTGCAGGCTTGCCACGCCGGAAGAGGTGTTGAAGGCACTTTAACACTCTACGCAAAGAAGGATGGAACAGTTACAGGGCTTGACGGCGAGGTACTCCTGGACAACGGGCCATATCTCGTCGATGCCGCAGCGGTCGATCTCGGAAATGTAATACACGAGGTAACCGGGCCATACCACATAGAAAAGGCACATCTCACAGGAAAGTATGTACTTACCAATAAGGCGCCGAATGGATACTACCGTGGTGCCGGAAAACCTGAAGCATCCATACTAATGGAAAGAATGATGGATTTACTTGCAGATAAGCTGAACATGGATATAGCCGACATAAGACTGAAAAACGCGCTGGAAACGCCGTTCAAATCACCACTGGGGCTTGAAATGAGATATCCTACAAAGCCTTTTCTTGAGGATGCACTGAAATACTTCAATTACAGGGAGCTTTCCAAAAAGGAGCACGTTGGCATATCGCTGTTTATACTGGATGAGGACACCGCTCCGGGAGAAAGTGCAAGAATCATTGTTAAGGATGGGAAGGTTCATACATACCTCGGTGGAAATGTATCGGGCCAGGGCCATGAGATGTTTGTAAAAAGCATACTCAGCGATGAACTGGACATTGAACAGGATTCCATATCACTGGAATTGCAGGATACGGAAACCCTTTCCACCGGTGTTGGAACATGGGGTTCGAAATCAGCTATGACTCACGGTTCTGTACTGATGCAGGCTGCAGAGGAGTTGAAGAAACAGATCGAGGAAAAATACGGTAAATACTCCCCTGAAATACTTTTATCCCACGACTTTGACCAGACATCCTTCTATAAATTCGATTACAACGATAACCAGGTAAACTTCAATATAGTTACGTCCAGAATAAATGAAATGGGGGACTTTGAGGAGCTCAAAATAGGAGCGTATTACGATCTGGGAAAGGTCTTGAATATGGCAAATGTATTGGGTCAGACTGAGGGTGGTGCCCTTCAGGCAATAGGTGAGGTGCTTTCAGAAACACTGAGATACTCTGAGGAAGGGCAGCTGATGACTACCAGCATCACCGATTCAGGAGTGCTAACAGCAGACCATACGCCTGAGTTCGATATCAAAATAGTAGAAAATCCCTCGGTAATGAAGGATAGGGCCAAAGGCCTGGGGGAATCCCCAATGATCGGCATACCGGAAGGACTTGCAAGGTCACTTGAAACCCAGATACACAAAAGAATAAACACAATGCCAATAACAAGGGAATTTCTATTCGATAGTTTATAATTTTTATTTTTTTCATTATTTCAGTATATTTATCGTTTCTATTTTTCATGGAGATTGTCATGGCTATGCCAATTTTCCGGCATTACCTACCGTCTAGGAATAATTAGCAGTTGCAGGTTCAAATATTGGAGGCATAAACTACATTTCTCATAAATGTTAAATATAAATATGAATTATCTTACAGATTATCGGCAATGATAAACAAAAATCAATTTAAAGTAGAAGAGGAATTACCTTTTCTTGATGACATTGTTTCAGAATGGTTCAATAACAAATACAGTGATTTGAGCGAACCCCAGAAAAAGGCAATTCCCTTAATACACAGCAAAAAAAATGTACTGGTATCCTCTCCGACCGGCACGGGTAAAACACTCACAGGTTTCCTTTCAATTATCAATGAACTTTTCCAGAAGGCAAGAAAAGGTGAACTGGAGGATAAAATATACTGTGTTTATATATCGCCATTGAAGGCACTGGCCAATGATATAAACAAAAATTTGAATGAGCCACTCAATGAAATATACGAACTGGCAAGGCAGAGGGGACTTAAAATTCCGGAAATAAAGGTGGCAGTCAGATCCGGGGACACTGCCCAGAATGAAAGAAACAAAATGCTGAAGAAGCCACCGCACATAATTATTACAACCCCGGAATCATTTTCCCTGGCCATAACAGCGACAAAGTTCAAGGAAAAATTTACCGGAGTTGAATATGTAATAGTGGATGAAATCCATGAAGTTTCATCCACAAAGAGAGGTTCGCTTCTTTCCCTTAACCTGGAGCGTCTGGAGAACCTTTCACCGGGGTTTATCAGAATCGGGCTTTCCGCCACCCAGGCCCCACTAGACCTTATCGGTACATATCTTTGCGGATATCAGGGAGATAAGAATAGAAACTTTGATATTATTGAGGTCAGTACAAACAAATACCTTGACCTCAGCATTATAACGCCGGTGAAGGATCTTACATTAGTAAGCTATGAGGTTGCCAATGAGAAAATGTATGACATACTGGTTGACATGGTGAACAGCCATAAAACCACTCTTATATTCACCAATACAAGAAGCTCCACGGAGCATGTTGCCATGAGGCTCAAAGCCCGTGGCATCGAAAATATTGAAGCCCATCATTCATCCCTTGGGAAGCAGACAAGGATCGAGGTAGAAAATAGATTGAAAGACGGTGACCTGAAATGTGTGATAACATCCACATCACTGGAACTGGGCATTGATATAGGATACATTGATCTGGTAATCCAGATCGGAAGCCCGAAATCTGTTTCCAGGGCACTCCAGCGAATAGGCAGATCGGGACACGGTGTGCGTGACCTTTCCCTGGGTAGATTCATCGTCTTTGATCTTGACGATCTAATGGAATGCGCTGTTATGACAAAGGCGGCATACGATCATGAAATAGACAGGGTAACGGTGCCCGTGAATCCGCTGGATGTCCTCTCACAGGGAATAATCAGCATGTCCCTTGAAAAGACATGGGGTGTTGATGAAGCATACAGTGTGATCAGGAATTCATATGCATTCCACACCCTGGAATATGAAGATTATATTGCCACACTTAATTATTTATCGGGAAGAATCGAGGGGAATACCCTGTTTTCCAAAATATGGTATGACGAGGATGAAAACAAATTCGGAAAAAAGGCAAGCACAAGGATGATATACTTCATGAATGTGGGAACCATACCGGAAGAGGCAAATTACAACGTGGTCAATGAGAAGGGCAGAATGCTTGGTCAGCTCAGTGATAAATTTGTAGAACGTTTGAAAAATGGTGATATATTTGTTCTGGGGGCAAAAACATATATGTTCCTGAAGGTATCGAGAAATAATATAACGGTAAAAACCGCAACAGGAATGAAGCCCACGGTGCCATCCTGGACCGGGGAACTTCTGCCACGGAGTTACGATCTGGGTATACTCATAGGAGAATTCAGGAAGGAATTATTCAGGAGAATAAAAAACGGCGAGGAAACCGAAAACTGGCTCATGGAAAATTACCGCGTGGATTCATTCGGGGCCAGAAGCCTGATATCCTATGTAAAGGCCCAGGGCGAATTTGCCATACCTACCCAGGATTCACTTCTGGTCGAGGGATACATAGATGGCGATTTATACAGCATTATATTCCATATACCGCTCGGGCGGAGAGTAAACGATGCGCTTTCCAGGGCCTACGGACTTGCTGTTTCCAATAAGTATGGTTTGAATACCAGGATAAGCGTAAATGACAATGGTTTTACAATAACACTGAACAGGCGCGTTCCCATAAAGGATATCGTAACACTGCTGAATCCATCAAATTTCCGTGACCTCGTGGACAGGTCCATAATAAATACCGAGTTATTCAAACAGCGGTTCAGGTACTGTGCAACCCGGTCCCTGATGGTGTTGAGAAAATATAAACAGACCGATATATCTGTTGCACGGCAGCAACTCCGCAGCGACCGCCTCCTTAGAACGCTGGAGGCCATGCAGAATTTCCCTGTTATAAAGGAAGCATTCAACGAGGTAAAATACGATGTGATGGATGTTGAACGTGCCTCCTGGTATGTAAATGATATTATTTCAAAAAAGAAGTTTACCATAAGGGATTATTCCACTGAAACCAGCCCGTTTTCTTATAATCTGATCCTATCCGGTGTATCCGATATAGTATTAATGGAAGACCGTTCAAAGCTATTGAAGGATTTGAGAAGCAAGTTGCTTGATAAAATCTACGGCACAGAGGGCATTGATTTTCTCATAAAAGATTCTAAAATGGTTGAAAATTATTTCAAGAACAAAGTGCCACGGGTGACAGACGAGGAAAGCTATATAGAATTTTCCAGGCATTTCCTTTATATCGATCCCTTCAAAAAAAAGTACAACTCTCCAATAGAATACAGTGATATGGATCTGGAGCCAATAACGGAAGAACTGATTGCATCAGGCAAAATCAATTACTGTTTCATAAGGTCAGACCAGTGGGTTTCCTCCGAATATTATCCCGTTGTATACGGACTGTTCAAAAGGGAAATACAGCTAACTGAAAGGGACAGGGAAATTTATAATTCAATAAACGATTTAAAGTTCAGCGAAATAAAAAAGGCAGGGTTCGGTGAACAGGAAATCAGGGACAGCCTGATAAAACTGGAATCTGCGTATATGATACGCAAGGAAATACACGGTGAAATGCAGTATTATGTAAAAAATGATGCAATTCCTGAAATACCTGACAATGGCATGAAAATTGCAGTTTCCACTGTACTGTCATCTTATGGCCCTTTATCCCTGGACGAACTACTCATACGCCTTCCCGTAAACAGCGAGGAATTGGAGCAGGCGCTTAATTCCATGATACGTGAAAATATTGTTTTATATGATTACATTACACCCATATTCATGAAGCAGTACATGATGAAATCAGATTTCGAGGCTATAGTAAACAGCACGGATGAGGATATTGTCCATAAAAGAATAATTAATTTCTGCTCCCCTGTTGAAGATGTCGGAGAATTTTTCCAGAAGTATGGCTTTGCCTTTGATACCTTTGACATCCGTGTGAGGACCAGAAATTACCGCAGGGTAGACCTGGAAAGGATGCTGGCTTCAGGTGAGATCTACCGCGCAAGAGCCATAAAAAACAAATATGTACTTATATCAAAATGGCTCATGGACATTCTATATAAACTCAGGGAGGAAAAGAACAGTGACCTTGAGGACCAGGTTCTGGGTTTTATACAGAGGGGCATAGACACTGATGAAAAGCTATCGGCAATGACCGGAATGGAAGGGAAAATCATAAAAGGCGTTCTCAAGAACCTGGAATTCAAAATAGCTGTCATACCTGGAAAATCCGGTGAATGGAATCTTTACATGCCTGAAAAGGATGTGGATACGTCAGTAATCATAGAAAAATATGGGCCGGTAACGGCCAGGGAGCTTGCCCGATTTTTCTGGTTCAATCCTGCAAAACTTGATTATTCGGGATTTACACCGGTGTATTACAGGAATGAGATATATTATGGTGGTGAAAACCTCAATCCCGAACCTGTTTCACTGATAACAATGAAGAATGATCCTGTAAGCATATACATGGGCAGGTATGTGAGAAACGATGACTTCAATGCACGATTCATATACAACGGTTCGGAGGAATCCATGTTCTTTATGGAGGAGAAGCCCCCGGGAATCTGGTTTGATAATATGGACTTCGAAAGTGGAAAAATCAATGAATTCCTTGAAAACATAGGTGAAATTTCCAATAAACTGGATGAGAATTCAATTATCATAAAAACATCTAATCCAGACCTATTGAAGGCAGGTGAAAGCAAGGGTTACATTCGTTCTGAAAATGTAATATATATGGGTAATTTTGATGTAATGCCGGTAAACACCGATGATTTATTATCAATAGCAGTGCAGCGCTACAACTCCGGAAAAACCACCATGAATTACAATATACTCAGCAGGATATTTCTGGGCATCAGGAGTGACATGGAGGCATACTATACAGGTATACGGAGTGTCGAATTGACCAATTATTATAATTCAATGCTCATCTATAACTTCGATGGGCCATTCAATACACCGGCACTGGGCACAAAAAATGTTATTGCACTTTATAAAGCTATCAAGAAACGCCCTCTCACGGAAGCAGAGGAAGAAGTCTATAAATCATTGATATCCCGGAGCATGTCAGAAAACGAACTGATAAAATCCATGAAGATGAATTCCCTTCTAGTCAGGGAATCGGTTAAAACCTTATATAAACTGAATGCCATAGCCAAGGATAAAAGCAGAAGATATATAACTGTAAATGATGAATACAGCAAGATTGAGGCAATAGAAATTCTTTTACGGGAACTGATCAACAGAATAGGCTTTTTTGATATCAATGTGTACCGTGATCTGACGGGGCAGGAAGATGATACAGAATACAACCTCACAGTAAAGAAACTTTCACGGGAGAAATTTATAAGGGAAACACTCATCCCCTCAGAAAATAGAATCATATATGCTGCATATGGCCTTCAGGCAGGAAATATTAAAGCCAGGGTTTCCAGGATAATTCCACCGAAAGACATCATAGCCCTTGTATTTTCAGGGTATATAAAGTCAAGATATCATTCCTCCAGCAATTATATGTACTTCGCCGATGGAGGCATAAAGATGTCCATATCTGTTAAAAAGAGCGGAAAATACCTTTCTGTGAAGAAGATAACGGGGGATTCAGGGTACAAGGATCTGGCAAAAGCAGAATTCAACAGTGCGGGTTACATTCTTTCAAATTGAAATTAGGTCCTGTATAATTAAAAATTTTCTGTTTATGGTGAAAATTCCTCCTGAAGTTCAAGTATGACCTCATTTATTACCTCTTCCAGGGTCAATCCGTTGTATTCCCTGAGCCCGCCCATATCGGTTCTCAGCCTAGCACTGTAACCCGTTTCATCCTTTTCAAATTCTATATTACAAAGCAACTCTTCCATGCCAATCACTCCATAATTACAGCGATTATTTAAAAATTGTCATTACCCCCGGAATAGTAGCCCACAATCAGGTCCGAAACATTGTTGCCGGTCCGCCCGGTCAGGATTGTTCCATGGCATGAGGATAGTGCATTATAGCTATCGTTGTTATCCAGATATTTATCCAGGCCACCTATCCGTGTGTCCTGGTCCACTATGCCACCTGCTGCGGTGCTCTTCCCGTCTATGCCATCTGTGCCGATTGAACAGAACGTATACTTTTCATTAGCATCCATGGATTTCAGCAACCTCAGGACAAGTTCCTGGTTCCTTCCACCATATCCGGCACCCTTTACATTTACCGTGGTTTCCCCGCCACAGACAAAGTGGAAGCCCCTCCCCTTGAGGTCATACACGGATCTGAGTATGGCTCCTATGTCTGCCGCAACGGAATTCACATCCCCATTGATGTTGCTTCCCAGGGTTATTTTTTCTCCTTCCATTCTGGAAAATATTGCATTGACAAAATCAGAATTGCACAGGATTATTTTATTTTCTATTGATGAAAAATATCGATCTTCCCTGGGTCCCGGAATACCTTTTTCAACTATGATTCTAACCAGTTCCTCGGTCTTAACATACTGGCTTACAAGTAAGGAAATTTCTTTCACCGGTTCTGATTTTACCAGCGGGCCGGAGGCAATAATTGCCATATCATCGTATATAACATCCGAAATAATGTATGATACCACGGAAGCAGGATGGAGCATGCCGGCAAGTTTACCACCCTTTACCGAGGATAGAAGTGACCTTATCCTGTTCAGTGTGTAGATATCCCCATCATGGTCCATGATCTCCTTTGATATGGCTTTTATATCATCTATTCTCACTCCCTTTTCCGGAATTTCAAAAAGTGAAGAACCGCCACCTGATATGAGCACTATAACCAGATCATCCTCAGAAAGCTTCCCGATCCCTGATAGGAGTTTAATTGATGAATCTACGGAAAGCTGGCTGACATATGGATGGGTCCCTCTGAGGATCTCCAGTTCTGGGAAAAGGTCCGGTTCTTCCTGGTCATCCGGTATTATTATGCCAGCATAAGCAAGCTGGCCCAGCAAATGATCCCTTATGCCTGCGTACATACCATATGCAGCTTTCCCGAATCCTATCAAATAGATATTTTGAAATATTTTTAAATCAACATTGAAATGTTCTTTCATGGCATTTTCCGGGGTTAAATCGTTCATAACATTTTCAATGGTTTCAAGCAGGTATTTTCTTTCAGGTGTACTGCCCGCGTCATCCATGTTAAGGATTTTCATGAAATTGTATACAGATGTAGTTTTTAAGCTTTTTTTATTATCCCTGTGGAATTTGGGAATCTAACAGGGATGCATTGCTGCATAGCATAGAAAATATATATTTATCGTAGAATACGGAATTCGTAATAAAAATAATAACGAATCATCTACAAAAATTAAAATATAATTCATCTATTAAGTGTTACGTGATAGAAGAAGATGGTTTTCGTCCCGAAAAGGAATATAAACATCTAGGTTATAATCAGTTATCATTGAGGCATGCAGTGTCCCAGGCAATCGGCCTCAATGCTCCCGGCGGCACAATTGTCCTTTATGTTGCCGGAACTGCCGCCCTGCTTACATTCACCTTTTCAAAATATCCTGATGGCGCTTTTGCAATCCCATTGATTCTTTTAATGGCATTGATAGTTTATTCAATGATGAGCTACTCATCCTATGAGTTCTCAAAATATCTTTCTAGTTCCGGTGGTTATTATACCTTTGTTGCCAACGGGCTCGGAAGAGGGTTAGGCCTCACCACGGCACTCTCATATATAAGTTATCAGATTCTGAGCTTTACAGGTTTCGGCATTCTGGGCTTCATCGGATTTGCATATGCAATCTTGCCCAGCCTGGGGATTGCTGTCCCCTATGTCAATATTTTATGGATTCCGGTTACCGTTGCTTTTATTCTTTTTGTGAGCTTTCTTATTTATAAAGGAATAAAACCCTCTTTAAAATATGTATCTTATGCCATTCTTATAGAAGTAATATTTTTTGTTGCAACCTCTATTTATCTCATAGGAGTAAATCATGCATCACTTTCCATCAAGCCATTTACGGCCATACCTGTTGGAGGGAACTTTATCATACTCATGGCCATGATGGTCTATGCAATAGGATCCTTCGTGGGTGTTGGTGGTTCCATACCCATCGCAGAGGAGACGAAGAATCCCAAAAAAAATGTCCCGAGATCCATTATTGCCAGTATCATTATACTGGGCGTGACCATCATATTGGCATCATACGCTGAGGTAATATCATGGGGATATGTAAACATGTCAAGCTTCGGAACCGGTGCAGGCATCGGGGCATATCCTGTTCTTTCAATTTATAAAAACGGATTTGCAGGCATGAGCCTCATACCCTTCGTAGTTTTATTGATTATAGTTATAAATTCATTTTTTACTGCAACCGTATCACTGGGCACGAATGCATCCCGTGTTATTTTCTCACTATCCAGGGAGGGCGTGGTCTCTGAAAAGCTATCAAGAACCAATACAAGGGGAGTTCCGGTTTATGCCATTCTGTTCATAACAATAGTCTCACTGGCCATTGTGCTCTCAACTGGAATAGCATTCGAATTGCTGTACCCGGGTCAAATCATAGATGCACTTCTGTATTCTTCAGTGTTCTTGCTTGTGCTTGAATCCCCGATTTCATATATAGTGCATATACTCACAAACACCTCACTTCATATGTACCTGAAAAAGAAGGGGATGAAAACACACATATTCAGGCATATAATTATTCCGGGCATATCAAGCATTACACTGGTTGCCGCAATAATAGCAGCTGTTTATTTTGATCTCAGTGCACCTTACATTTACGGTGTTTATGGATCTCTTGTATGGGTAGCTATTATAGCAATCACGGTTGTCATAATGTATACCAGATATAGAAACCACCTGGATAATCTGGGGGATTTCACATTATAATTTTATTATATTTTCAATTTCGTTCAGAGACCTTTTCCTTACGGTTTCCAGATTTTCATCTATTTCAATTTTTCCGCCATCCATATAGTTTACCATTATATTTTCCATAATTTTCCCGCAGGAGCATTCCGGATTTTCTGTTGATACCTGAACCTGTACACGGTGGCATTCAGGGCATCTGAATACATTTTTTATTCCGGAAAATTTACCACGTTTTGTTATGTCCCTTCCTTCTATATTCACGATGTCCATTCCGAAGTCAACCGGCTTCGCTGATGATATGGATGTTCCGATACCGAAAGATTTTACACCGGCATCCACCAGTTCAGGTATATCTTCAAGTTTTATGCCCCCGGAGACCATGATTTTGATATTTTTATGCCCTCTTATGTCCAGTTCCCACCTTATCTCCCTGATGAGATTCGGAAAATTACCTCTACGTGATGATGGGGTATCCAGCCTGATATAGTCTATATCTGGGAATTCCTCGGCAGCCCTTATTGCCGCAAATTTCTCATCCATGTACGTATCTATGAGAAATACCCTGAAATCGGAGTGATCATACTGTACCTTCCATGCTTCATGGTCTCCCAGTATCAATGACAGTGCATGGGGCATGGTGCCAGATGGTTTGATTCCCAGAATTTTGGAACTGAATACACCGGAAACCCCGGCAGCGCCGCCTATATATGACGATCTATCGATCATGGCCGATATTGCCGGGTGCATTCTCCTTATGCCGAAGGAAATAAACGGTATATCCCCAAGGGATTTTTTAATGAGGGATGAATATGATGATATACCGGATGCCTGGCAGAGGAATCCCAATAGTGGTGTTTCAAGCTCTGCAAAATCCAGGTATCTGCCCTGTATCCTCATAAACGGGACAGGAATGCCATTTGAGTCCCTGGGCATGATAACTGTGCCCTCCGGGATAGCGTAAACACTTAGATTATGGGATTTTAGAAGAGAAATAGCATCGTTAAGCCCGGTGAAGTTGATATAATCATATGCAGAGGACTGTGTGGTAATCTCCATTGTAACAAAAGGATTGGAATGCATGAGTTCGAGATACTGTTTTGTCTTCTCAAAATATATATCAGTGACAATTCCACTCATTATGTCCGAATCGTTTGCCATTACAAATTTATTCATTTTCAAAAACCTCTTGTTTTAATTTATCTGAATTTATAGCATTATATCCATAATTTATTTTAATGTTGTTCAGTGAAGATATCTGCCTTGAATTATCGATGCATGCACACAGGTCCTGGACAACCTCCACATCATAATACCTGAAGAATGCGCCGGCACATGTATGCTCGACGCAGATATCCGTTGATATGCCGAATATGTATAGCTTATGGATATTCAAGGCACGGAGGAGCGAATCCAGGTCAGTATCGAAAAATGCATCGAAGTGCCTCTTGGTAATTATATAATCAGGATATGCCTGAAGTTCCTCAACAATCTGCGAACCATGGGTTCCATGTAATGCATGTTCGCCCCACACTTTAAATTCCGGATCATTTTTAATGTGGTCATCCCTTGCAAAGATTACCGGTATTCTTCCATTCAGGTCTTTGAGTGTGGTCACAGCATTTTTAACAGCCATCACCGCATTTGAATTGCCGAACTTTCCGGTGACGAAATCATTAATCATATCGACGACAAGAATGCAGGAATTTTTACTGTAATTCATAAACAGGAATAAATAATTTATATTAATCTTTTATGAAATATGGAATCAGTACCAATCGATGGTTATTAGATTACAAGACAAAGTTATACCTTATTTTATTATGAGTCTAAGTTTCTGGTACTGAAATAGAAGATAATAATTGACCCGCCTAAAGTTTTTGAATTCCATGTTATTTATTTTATAAGAAGGATATATCCATATAATTAAAATCATCTTAGCAATTAATATAAATAAGCTTGAATATATATCTGGCAATTATGGGAAAAAATGTTTATATATCTATGCATTTAAATATACGATGGCAGAAATTAACAGAAAAGTGATATTACAAAAGAAGGGAGTTAAATATGCCGGTTTCACGTAAATTATCCTCAATTTTCAATATTAAAGAATGCTTAAGAAAACAGCTGAAATACATTTATTGGTGGTGATAATGAAAAAAAATAAATTTAAATTATTATTCATAATTGTCGTGATTATTTTGCTGGCTGCAATACTCTTTTCTCCATCAATCTATGAAGAGGCTAAAAAAAGCCCTCTACTGCCCGGCACCCAGAGCCAAGGTTTCTACAGCTGTTATTCATTTTCCACTGTTGATACCCGTTTATATAATGATTCAAAGTATACAAAAACATTTGACAGTGTAACAGATAATAATGCACGTCCGGTCGGGGGATTTTATGGTACGATCAAAATAGCATATTATAACTCCATATATTTCAACTTAAAATCAACGTTTATAGACGAAGCGAACCACTCTTTAAGATATGTGGCAAATCAATATTTTAAATATAACTCAAATCTGGGGCCGTTATTCTTCCCGCATACAGAATTAAACCATGGAGCTACTATAACATATCTGAACGGTACTACGGGCACTGTCACAGGCAAAAACCAGGCTTATAATTATAAAATGTTTTCCCGGGAAGGTATTGTATCAACTACTGATGTTGCACTGAATGATATGGAATATAGCAAAACCGAAGTACCATCATGTTTTTCCTATGCAAAAACACCCTCAGGAGGCAATATATTAATGGCAATGACGTTCTCGGGTGTACTCTACCAATTCACAGAAATATTTCCAGCATACAACAACTCGGCAGAATTGACATTATCACTGAATCAAACAAATGTTAATCTACAGCCGCTGGAACTATGGCAGTACTACATTGCACCCAATATTTTCACTGCTATCATAGTTAGTATCCTTGCAATACCCGTATATGCCCTGACTACTATATCTATTAGAAGGAAAAAATAAAACATCAGGACTTCGAGATTTCGGCAATAAAAAAACTTATTTTATATGGCTAGATTGAGAGAAATCACTTATTTAACCAGGTTGTGCTGTCTCCATTATCCTCAACATATACGCCATGCTTCTGAAGTTCCTTTCTGATATAATCAGATAATTCGTAATATTTACTTTTTCTTGCATGGTTTCTTACATCTACTGCAAGGTCAATAGCCCAGTCCATATTCCCTGTGGAATTATACAGGATTGAAAGGAAAGAATCACAATATTCTATTACCTTCATCGCTTCTGCTGCGGACCTGGATGATACTTGATTTAAATTCTTATTTGTCTCAGAAACAAAGGATAATAGCTCCCTTATTAAAGACCTGGTGTCAAAGTTCCTGTCCATGGTATTATTGAAATTCTCTATGACCTGATTACTGTCTATCACATAATTTCCGGAAGCACCGGTAATATCTTGAAGTTTCCTGTAAAGGATATTTATTCCTTCCACAGAGTTTTTAGAATCCTCCATCAACTGTTCAGAATAATCTATTATGGTGTTGTAATTAGAATTCACCATGGCAAATCTCAGAACTTCCGGTCTGTATATCTTAAGAACATCCATGGTTTTTATGAAATTCTTCAGTGATTTAGACATTTTTTCACTGTTGATATTTACCATGCCTGTATGGATCCAGTAACGTGCCAGGTACTTCTTACCACTGATCGACCTCATCTGGGCAATTTCCGCCTCATGATGTGGAAATATGAGATCACTTCCACCACCATGGATGTCATACTCCATTCCGAAATATGCCTCAGTAATAGCAGTGTCTTCTATGTGCCATCCGGGCCTTCCCTTTCCCCAGGGTGATTCCCAGTAGGGTTCACCGGGCTTCATCTTTTTCCAGAGAACAAAATCTTCAGGTGCTTCTTTTTCCTCGTTGATTGTTCCCCTGGCATTGGCTTTGATTTCATCCATGTTCTGGCCTGAAAGTCTGCCGTAGTCACTGAATTTCTTGACACGGAAATATACGCCATCGGAAGTTTCATAGGCATAACCATTTTTCATTATTCTCTTAATCTGATCTATGATTTCTTCCACATACAGGCTTGCCCTGGCAAAATAATTGATACTATCTATCTTCAAGGCTTTCATGACAGAAAGATATTTCTGTAAATAATAGTCAGAAATATCGGTATATTTTTTACCCTCTTCATTTGCCCGATTTATAATCTTGTCATCTATATCTGTAATATTCTGCAAATAAAATACGGAATAGCCCCTTGCCCTGAGGTATTTTGCAATAACATCAAATAATATATTGGTTCTGGCATGGCCTATGTGAGAATCATCATATACTGTAGGACCACATACAAACATATTCACTCTACCGGGATGATCAGGAATAAATTCCTG
>JAJZZW010000167.1 GCA_021797385.1 Thermoplasmata archaeon
AATCTCACTGTTGCCATGTCATCTGTGCCACCCAGTGAAAGGGGAACAACCTCAGGTGTTCTGAACACCATGAGAAACGCAGGCTATACTGCCAGCATAGGAGCGTTCTTTTCCATTCTGATACTGGGACTCGCCCTCTACTATCCCGGTGCAATAACAACTGCACTTTCAAATGAGAATGCAGTTTCCCTGACAGCATATTTCTCAAATATACCACCAACAGAGATACTATTTTCCACATTTCTCGGGCTCAATACGGTAAAGGATGTACTGACTACGGTACCACCTGGTGTTATTTCTGGAGTATCCAGCAATACAATAAGTACTATTACAGGACATCACTGGTTCCCAGAAACTATTGCTCCTGCATTCATGACATCAATGCATGATGTATTCTATGTTGGATTCGGAATCACAGCTATAGCCGGAATAATATCACTTTTCAGGAAACCCATAGAAAACTCAGAAAAAGTTAAAGGTTCCAATGAGAAATAACAGAGGTATCGGAAATATTATGAACAGGATAAAATTCTACCCCTATGATAAGGCAGGCCGATCAAAATGACTGGGATTATATAAGCAGTATTTCGGCAAAAGCAGGTTATGATGATTATATAAATGCAAGTTACGGCCCGTCCTATCTGGATGATGGAAATGTATACGTAATTATAGAGGATAAAATTCAAGGTTTTATCAAACTGGATAAACTGGACGATGGCGCTCTATGGTTCAGTGGATTACGTATAACCCCTGATTCTAGAAGAAAGCACATGGGAACACGCTTGATGAATTTTGCCTGTGAATTTGCAAAAATGAATGGCTGTAAATCCATCCGTGGACTTGTGGAAACGTCAAATTATTCATCCATAAAGCTTATGGACTCTTTTGGAATGAAAGCAATCACCAAATTTTATTTCTTTTCCGGTGGGGTTGATATTTCAGATTATATTTATAAAAGTACAGAATTAAAAGGATTTGTGAACAAACAGTGGAAATTCGAACATAATCAACAAAAGGTATACAGGAAGGGTTCTGCCAATGTTTCTTTTTATAAAGGCAAACTGGATAATTATACTGTTTTATCCGGAAATGCCTTTAATTATACAGATACCGGGTTGACATGTGCACCTGAAGGCATTGCCAGATATATAACTCTTAAACCGTTTCCGGAGTTTGAATCGGGATATATTTTCGAAAAATTATTTAAAGAATAATAACCGATAATTTATGGATTCCTGATTCTGGGACAGGTAGAAGAATGGTTGGCTTATATTTTTTTATAAACCTGATTTTGCAGCTGTTTGAATGCATCCTCAAGAGAATAAAAAAGTCCCCCGTTCAGTGATCCATCGATCATGGGATTGTTATTATCCATCTGGAATTTTCTGCTATCCGTCTGAACACCTATGCAGGTCTTTCCCAGGGTGTATGCCATGCCGAGCTCAACGCATGCACCTTCGTCTGGAACTCTACCATCCAGCACCATGAAGAGAATTTCGGACCTTTTCAGCTCTTCAACATCCTTTTTGAAGATCTTTGATTTTATATCTTCCCACATGGTTCCGGAATCATAAAGAGAGGAGGCTTCATAGCCATCCCGCTGTGGCAGATATGTTTCAAAGCCCATTGACCTTAAACGTTCATCAATATAAGCATTGAATTCTTTTTCCATCCTGTTGAATAATGGAGCTGAAATATATATTCGTACCATGCCAGAGAAATTGCTGCATTTATAATAATCAGTAGGTTGACATGTTAATAAAATGCCATTCATTCCAGAATTTATTGATATAGCAATAAAAATTATTTTTTTCTACCTGATACAATGTAAACAGTTCCGAATGCTTTCTCATGAAAAAAATCCAGAACAAAATACTTCTCAAAAATTGCCTTTATTTCAGAATTTTTCGGTATTCTCTTATAGATATAATATATAAACCTGTAATCTGATGGCTTTTCCTTGCCCAGTATTGCCATATAGGGCTGTATATATTTAAGATATACACCAGAGATAAACCGGAAGAAACGGTTGTCTGATTTTCCCATGGCTATAATACCTACTGAATTTGATGTTACCCTTGCGAATTCCTTTACAACCGGCTCAATACTATCTGCAGCATGTAATGCAAAAGTGCTCATGACAGAATCGAATGAATTGTCCTTGAATGGGAGATTATCGAAAGAGGCTAATACCATATTGCCACTGACAATAGAATTTTTAAGCATGTTCTCCGAGTAATCGCTCATTACCGTGAAAGCCTCTGAGAACTGCCTGATGGTGAATGTAAGTTCACCCTTTCCACAGGCGGCATCAAGTATTTTTTCAGGTTTATAATTTACAATAATCTGTTTGGTAATGAATGTTCTCCACTTAACATCCTGGAAAAAGGATATGTATGCATTTGCCCTGTCATATCCCTCCGGAATCTTATTATATATAGAATTCAATTCACGGTCGGTCACGCCGGTTTTATCAAACTCATCCATCAATAAAGATAACATTTAAGGATATTAATATATTTATAATATGCTGTAACGTAAAAGAGCAGATATTTATATTATCAATGGATATTTCTTAATGGAAGATAGATTCATAGAAGTTTTACAGTGCCCGGAATGTGGAAAATCAAACTTTGAAATTTTTATATTCACCAAAACAGGGACATTGCGCTATTCGTGCAACGGAAGTAGAAAGGTAACAATGGGCAAAACTGATTCTATGGAATATAACAATGGGATAATTCTGTGTGGTAATTGCAGATCCTGGTATCCGGTAAAGGATGAAATACCCGTAATGCTACGCAGGGAACTCAGGGATAATCAAAAAGATAAGCAGTTTCTGGAAACGTATAAGGATAGTATTCCTGAAGATATCCATTACATTTATAAATAAAATAATTCATAACGTTGCTTTATTGCTTATTCAGTTATCGGATCAACTGAACGATCCTGCTTGCCATAGAGTACAAGTCCCAGTATGAGAACGATTCCTGCTATGTACATCTCCACAATCCAGAGAGTTTTGATATTTATTATATGGGCCGGTGCAGTGAGTAAAACTATGGCAGTTCCCCCGAATATGGCACCTCCGTTATATATTACACCGATAGCAGTTGAACGGAATCTTTTGCTGAATGATTCTGCCAGGAATACAGGGAGCGCTGAGAATATGAGCGCTTCCAGAAACAGCTGAATTGAAAAGACCAGGGTAAACATAAATAGATTTGTAGTGTAACCGAAGATTACAAATAATGCGGTGGGCACAGTAAATATTACAGAAAATATCAGCATGGGAATCCTTCTATCCTGGAAACCTCTTGCCAGAATTCCGCCGCTCCATACACCCAGAAGTGAGAAGAAATTAATTACCAGCAGAGCGTATAAAAGACCTGATCCAAGATTCAGGAAGTCATCGCTGCCTATAACAGGGTAAAAGGAACCAGTAGCAGTATTCATGAACAGAAGTCCGGATGTAATCATCAACCCGAATGCTAAACTTCTTCCGTTTTTGAACATTTTTCTTACGGGGGATTTTTCGACCTCATTGCTTTTCTTCATTTCGTCAAATACCTTTGTCTCCTTCGACAGGCGCCTGATTATCAGTGTAATAATTCCTGGAATTATTGATGTCAGCATCAGTATTCTCCATCCGTATGAGGCAAATGCTGCAGTCCCCATTGCACTTAATAGAAGTATGTCGACAAATACTATAAGAAAGTATCCTGTTCCATAACCTGACTGGACAAATGCTCCTGCCTGTTCCCTTTTTTCCGGCCTTACACTCTCCATTGATAAGGCCGTTCCCCCGCCATATTCTGCGCCTGCAAATATTCCATCAAGAAACAGAAGTACATAAAGTAGTACAGGTGATGCAATTCCAG
>JAJZZW010000024.1 GCA_021797385.1 Thermoplasmata archaeon
AAGAAGGCAAAGAGCATCATAATGGCCATGAAGGATCTTGGAATGATAGAGAAGGACCATAACTGGAAGATCACATGGAGGGTTAAGAAATGATGCAGGCCACATTAGAAGATTTCAGGCCCAAAAGAAAGATCTTCCGGGAATTCGATTTCCTGATCAGTGAATACATCAAGGCCTATGGCACAGATAAATATGACAAATATGATTTATACGACTTTACCTGGAAATGTCCTGGAAGAATGAGGATAAAAACAATGCCTAGAAATGGATTCTTTGCAGTTTATAGGCTATATCTCAAAAGCAGGGAAAGCGATTAAGGCCCTGGAATTAAGTATATTTTTATTTCTACCATAATATAGCATATTGATTATATAATCTTATTTTTATATTACAAAAGCAGGAACGAGAGTATATAAATGAGGGTAAGATATCGTTGAGTGGATATTACAGGGAGTTTAACAGTTATAAATGCGCCCCGAACGGGATTTGAACCCGTGTCACAGGCTCGACAGGCCTGTATGATAGGCCGCTACACTATCGGGGCAGCGTTGTATTCTCGTAATTCTATCGTTTTATATAAACATTTTTTATTTTCTATAGAATCTGAAGAAGAACCAGAGAAAGAAGCCTGAAATGAGTATCCCGGAAAGCGAAACAAGAATCATCCGGATAAAAATTACAGATGTAAACATGGAAGACAAAACAAGAACTGCATTTGTTCCCATTACCAGTGTAAGGAGAATTAGAAATTTTCCCGCAGACATCCTTTTTTTCTCCTCGAAGAGCTCCTTAATTTCCATGTCAATTTTATCCATTTATTGTATATTCTATTCAGGTTATTACGCTTTTATGAACGCTGTATACAATTTATTACAAAATAATTTATTACTATATATTTTAACCACCAATTGGTTTATATAACAAATTGGTATTCACATCTATATGGGTGATATAGAGTTATTATCCTGGAACTATAAGGATACTCCGGAAACATTCAATATAGTAATAAAACATGATCCCTCCTATTTCGAATCAATCATGGAAGAAAATGATATTAAAAAATACGTTCTTCTAATTACATGTAACCGTGTTGAGCTCTATTTTTCAAGTGAAGGAAAAATCCCGATCATTCCAGAAAATCCAGTTTATATAAAATATCCAGAATCGATAAAACACTTATTTTTGGTTTCTTCCGGCATTGAATCCATGGCATTGGGAGAAAATGACATTTTACATCAGATCAAAAATGCCTATGACCTGTCGACAAAAAGAAAACATATGGATAAATTTCTTTCATACACATTCCAGAAAGCACTTTCAGTGGGGAAGGATGTGAGAACACAGACAGATATATCCCATGGAAAAACATCATTATCAACAATAAGTCTGGATATATTGGAAAAACAGTACGGCCTAAAGGGTAAAAAAATAGGAATAATAGGTACAGGTAAAATGGCTGTTTCACTCCTGAATTATTTATCTGGTTCAGGGTCAGAAGTTACTGTTTATGGAAGGTCTATTGATCATTCCAGAAATCTGGCAATACTATACGGTTCTTCCTATTCAGATCTTTCAGATATTTCTGAACTTATAAAATCCAATGATATAATAATTGCAGCCACATCGTCGAAAAATTATATAATTAAAAGATCAGATATTAAAGATATAGAGGAAGAAAAAATCATGGTTGACCTTTCCAATCCTCCAAACATTGAAAAGGAGCTTCCTGGTAATGTATCATTATATGATCTTGATATGATCTACAAAATTTCATCGGAAACAAAGGGACAGAGGAAGAAAGAAATACAGAGAAGCAAAGAAATAATTGAGGGGGAAATGGAGATCTACAAAGACAGAATAAACCAGATGAAGTCAGATGATATTATATCCATGTTCTATAGATATTCAGCGGAAATCACAGAAGAAGAAATGGATGAACTGAAGAGGAAAATCAACATCACAGAGGATCAGGAAAGAGTAATAAAAATAATGATGAATTCATTTACGAATAAATTACTCGCTCCGTATACAAATTCCATGAAATCGTTCATAAGGAACAACGCAAACTACTCATACATATTAAAAGAATATGATACAATGCTGGATAAGTTATTAATTAAAAAAGATAAAAAAATTATAAAATAAGTTTTAGTTTACCACCAGAAAAAATAGAATGGATAGGAGAGTGGTGCATAATCTCCACCATAGGCTATTAGTCCATCATTGTTATAGGGTATTTTTCCGTTGAAGTTGTACCAGTAGTTTCCTCCCTGAAGGAAAGATCCGGTTATGCTTCCGCTCAGTGCGAATCCATTCACATAGTGTGTTCTGTATGCGGGCTGTTTATGGATATTCCAGTGGTTTATGTAAATCGCAGGATTACCGGAATATATAGAGTAGCAGGGGCTGTATGCAGTTATTGTTACTGTGAAATAATTATTGTATATTGTATCTCCTGAAGTGAACTCTGCAACTCCAAGGGGAGCTCCCCATATATCTGTTACTACTGCAAATGTTGCATTACCTGTCATTGTGGAGTTTACAAAGTAGTTCCCCCATATGGTAACATCAGGGCTCTTGTAGGCTAAAAGTCCACTGTCCATGACACTGAAGTAATTTCCCCCTATCAGATCGTTTGATGAATTCCAGATTAGCACATTAGCCACAGGAAATCCTGACATTGACGCAGAGAAGTATCCTGTAATATCATTTGAATTCCAGAGAGTCGCATTCGATGCATTGTACAGCTCATAGTTCAGGAAATTGTATGAAGGGAAGCCGTAGAATGAGAGGAAAAGTTCATAGCTTGGATTTGTATAGCCTATATACAGGGACGGCATATTTTCCATTACAACACTTACATTGGTATTCTTCAGGAGCACCCCAGAGAATACTGGAAATGCGAAATCATTGAATTCCTCGAATAGAGGACTTATGGGCATGATCTGGAAGTTATCCATAACATATGGATTTCCTGGAGAGCCATTTCCGAACATTGATATGTTTGCAATCTGTGCATTGTCAAAGGCATATAATGGAGTGTATACTCCCATTGCATAATCATGCTGGAGCATTACACTGCTTCCAGGGGCAAAATAGACCTGGTTGTAGTCACTGAGAAGCGCCGTTGCAGAGTAACTTCCTGCCGGTAATGTGAAGCTGTAATGCCCGGATAGTGAAAGCGATGCCCATGCAGCAGTTGACAGATTGAATGTGTTTCCAGGAGATACAAACATGAAGGCATTGGACGGTGCTATCGTTCCGGAGTAATTGGTCATAGCATTGCTCGATGATATATTCCACATTCCATAAACCATTGATGGTCCCGGTGTGAGGTATGCAGTATCATTTGCCCATGAAACGGCAACCCCTTCTGAGGTTTCACCGGTTTCAGATCCAACATCGTATGCGGACGGAACATTAACGTAATTGTTTCCATGAAGGTATTTCAGGTTCATTGTTGCATTTACGTTGTATATTGATGTTGTGCTTCCTCCGCCTGGTCCACCTACCATTATTTCAAAGTCATATGGTATGTATCCTGTTGGAGTTATCTGTGTTCCGCTGGCAAGATAATCGGGTGCCTTAGCCGAATAGTTTGCAGGCTGCCCGTATGTTGAGTTGAATATTGCATAGTCATAGCTTCCTGATGTTACATGGTTATCGCTTGCTATAGAGTAGTTAAAGAATACAGCACTATCCCTGTCAACAACACTTGAATTAAGATATAAATCAAGTGTGAAAGGTGTTGTGACATGTATTGTAGGTCCTATAGCATAGTAGAATTCCGGAGCGACCAGTATACCACCATATGAATGGAAAACATTGCTGCTCATGGCTTCTGCAGGAGATGAGAAGTTCCATATATTTGTCAGGAATTCTATTGTCTGTGTTCTTTCTGAGTAGAAAGCCACATTCTGGGTCCAGAATGTATAGGTTGAATTTCCGAAAAGTGTAACGTTTGTGAGTACAGAGTTCAGCTGGAATGTTTCACTGGTAGCTCCATCGTTTAATAGGTAAAAGTCGCTCATATTGTTTATGTGTATACTGGCCATTACACTTGGAGTTGTAAGGTTATAACCGACCAGATGCCCGGATACGTTCTGTGTACCATAAAAGCCGATTCCCATAGGTGCCGGAGCACTGCTGTATGAGGGTTCAACAACACCGTTCTGCATATTTACATGGCTTACCATTGCAGGGAAACTTGCATCCTTCATGGGTATGCCCTGTGCCTCAAGTTTTTTCTCAATAGCTAGCAATTTTGCGTCTTTCCCCTGTGAGACAGGGGTATGTTCAGCAGCAGGAGATGCAGCAGGAACAGTGCTTCCCTGGGAGGTAACTACTGCTAGAGCAAGTGCCACAAATATTATGGCCACCATAACAGCTAATATTTTTTTCATGAAATCATAATATATATTTACATAAAAATTTATCTGCATTTTTTAGCATTTATTGATAATTCATAAGACATGGTAAGACAGTGACATATATGTATTTTCAAGCAATACCTTACAATGAACAAAAAACTGGAGGAGGCAGTTGCAGGATTGCGATGCGTTAACAAACCGGTGAAGCAGATAGCAAAGACTCTTTCTGTACGAAAGGATGACATTGAAAAAATTATTAAAGATTGGATTATAGAAACGGAACCTTTCCTGGATAAACTTGTAAGGGAAAGAAAGGTCAGGAATGTACCTGATACAAAGAAAATGATTTCTCTTATGAAAAATGATACAGAAACTATAATTGAAAATCCGGAAATACTTGATTACATTGCAAAAAAAAGAAATGATCATCATGACAGATTCATGGATTGCATCAGATATAAAATTAAAATATATTTAGATGAAAAAAAGGAATGATTATTCTATATCCTCAAACTCGGAATTTTCTATTATTCCCTCATCCTTTATTTTATTCATTGCTTTCATAACAGCCATGCCTATTCCCACAACCAGTAAATTCAGAACCAGTGCAAATACTCCAATATATACGAAATCTAAGTTTTTATACAGTGAGCTTGTGAAATTTAGCTCGGCAAGCATTACAATAGTTGTTGTAAGTCCAACCAGCCATCCTGCTGCTACCGGATATTTATTCAGTTTCCTTGTATACAGTGCAAGATAGACAGCTGGAAGGGTCTGCATTATAAAAGCTCCACCGATTGTCTGCAGGTATACAATTTCTCCCGATGCTGCTGGAACCAGTGAGAATAGAAGTGCAGCAATGATTACTACCATAACAAGAACCCTTGAAAGGTTGGTCTGGCTTCTGTCAGATGCCTTTGGATTGATGTATTCTAGATAAACATTTCTTGTGAGCAGGTTCGCTGATGCCAGTGCCATTATAGATGCTGGAACTATACTTCCTACCACCACTGCAGCAAATGCAAATGCTGTAAATGATGCAGGGAATATGTGAAGCACCAGCAGTGGAAGTGCCTCACTGCTAACTTTAGGATAGGCATTGAAGTAAACTACTGCCATGATTCCCACTATGGCAACGAACATTAAAAGCACGTTATATAATGGTAACAGTGATGCATTTCTTCTTATTGTTTTTGTATCCTTCGAACCGAGGGTGCCTGTTATGGCATGTGGGTAAAGGAACAGTGCCAGGGCAGAACCAAGTGCCAGGGTTGTGTAACCAACATCAATTACAGGATTTATACTCAAAAGATTGGGACTTATTGTTCCAGCAGTATGGAATATTGCACCGAATCCACCTAACTTTATGGGTATGTATATAATTATGACTATTACTGCTATCCAGATTATGGAGTCCTTCAGTATGGATGTCAGAGCCGGGCCTCTCATGCCGCTTACAAATGTAAAGCCAGCCACAAGAAGGAATGCTATAATCAGGCTTACTGTTATGGGAAGTGAAAGTGCGGCAAGAACATATTTTATTCCTGTTATCTGCAATGCTATGTATGGAAGCTCTGCAAGAACTCCGGTTAATGCTATGAGCATTGCCAGCGATCTGGATGAAAACCTGTCCTTGACGAAATCAGATGCTGTTATGTATCCCCTCCTCTTGGAAACGTTCCATAGCCTTGGCATGGTTGCATAAACTATGGGATATATCATTACCCCGTATGCTATTGCAAACATTGCAAATGCACCGCCTCCCACACCGGCTGTTGCCGCTGCTCCGGGAACAGCTATAAGTGTATACGCTGTGTATAAATCACCTCCGAGCAAAAACCACATTACAACAGTACCGAACCTTCTTCCCCCAAGGCTCCATTCTCCGCTGGCGTCCATGTCCTTGGGTTTTCTCCAGAAATATGCCATATAACCGGCAAAAAGTACAAGGAAAATAATCACAAAGAATAAAGCTAAGTCGAGATCAGTAAACATCAGGACACCACCTTCTTATTTTTCTTCTCACTATTCTCTATGGAATAGACCGTAAACGTCAGGGCTGCTGCTATGAAAATCCAGACGAGCTGATACCAGTAAAAGAATGGGATACCACCAAGTTCTGGATTTACTCTATCATATATTCCTACTCCCAGCACCATAAAAAAGTATGGGATCGCCAGAAGTATAAATTTCAATATAGGGTTCATTTTATTCCATAATATCTACTTGTATATTAACATTATTATAATATGTGAATTAATAGATATATAATTTAATATGATTACTCAATATTTATATATTATTATGGAGAAATTAGTTTTTGGTATATACTATTATCCAGATATTATTTAATAGTGTGAAAGATTAACACGGAATTCTAATATTTATTGTCATTTTTGGCGTATAAAACGATAAAAATTGAATGATATTTCAGGAGATTCCAGACATTCATGGAAATGATTTAGCTAAATATTTATTTAATCCCATTTTATTATCTTAATGTGAATGATAAAAATATAAAAAAAATTGAGGCAATCCGTGAATTTTTAAAGGAAAAAATGGGAAATGCATACGCCGTTGTGGGAATAAGTTCCGGTATTGATAGTTCCCTGGTGCTAACATTACTGGCTACAGCAGTGGACAGTGATAAAATTAAGGCCATTTTCATGCCGGACAAATTTACAAAAAAGGAGGATTATGGTCATGTACAGTTGTTATCAAAGTCTACCGGCATTAAAATAGATGAGATAAACATTGAGCCTATTGTGGAATCATACAGAAAAGTGCTTCAATCTGATGATAAAAGGCTGGAGGGCAATATACGATCAAGAATCCGTGCAAATATATTATATTACTATTCGAACAAGCTCGGTGGCATGGTAATAGGAACCACAAACCGAACAGAGTATTTACTGGGTTATTATACAAAATATGGTGACGGGGCATGTGATATTGAGCCCATTGAAACACTTTACAAAACCGATGTCAGGGATATATCAAAAATCCTTAAAGTTCCTGATCCCATAATCCAGAAGAAGCCATCCGCGGGCCTCTGGGAAAACCAGTACGATGAAGATGAACTGAACATGACTTACGATGAAATCGATCAGATCTTAAGAGATGTTTTTGATTTGCATATTCTCCGGGGGAATTATGAAAAGCTTGTTGAAATATATTTGAAATCAATGCATAAAAGGGAAATGCCGAGAGCTATGAACTGACATGATTATATCCCCTGTTACATATGATTACTATGAAATAAGTTTCATTCTCATAGTTGCGGCATTTTCAATTCCCATTTCCAGGAAATCCTCAATGGTGTATATACCTGTACTGATTATTATGGGATTGGTATTCGGGCCATTCCTGGGTTTCATAAAGCACAGTTTTGCTATATATATGCTCTCATCATTTGCAACGATCGGTTTAGGAATGCTCGGGCTGGTCATAATACTTTATTATGAATCGCATAACTTCAGCCCGAGAATACTTAGAAAATACTTTACAAAGATACTTTCTCTTGATACCATTGGTATGGTTGTTACTGCAATTGGAGCTGGTATATTCTTTTCCATTCTGACAGGTGCACCCTTTATTGTTGGATTCATCTTCGGCGCCATTATATCACCTACTGATCCAGCATCTCTTATACCTACATTCAGAAAACTAAACATAAGGGATGACATATCAGGAACGCTCATAGGAGAAAGTCTTTTCAATGATCCTCTGGGCATTATCCTGTTAAGCATCGGGATAGGCATCATTGCCCCGGATGTTTCATATTCATCATTCTTTTCACTGCTGACATCACATACTGGAATAATTCTGGGTTCTGGAATATTCCTCATACTGGAGATACTAATACCGGCTGCTGTAGGCATAGGATTTGGCTTCTTTATAATATATTTGAACAGGTACTTCAACTTCGAATCCCTTTTAATTGCCCTGACACTTGGTATAGTCCTCTTTGAATTTACATCTCTGGAAGCTTTCGGTATCACACCATTTCCTGCTATAATTGCCACTGGTGCCATAGTAGGGAATTATTCTGATAAAAGCATATTCTGGAACAGGGAAACGAATTTCAATGAGAACTTGTCTTTCATGGCCCAGTCAATCATATTCATTCTGCTGGGAAGCATTCTTACCAGAACAGAAATATTTAATTATATCATATTAGGATTTATTATTGCACTTTTGGTAATATTTGTGATCAGGCCACTTGCGGTATTTATTTCCATAGGGATATCCGATATGGGGAAGAACGTAATAAAATTCGATACAAAGACAAAGGCATTCATGTCCCTTGTCGGCCCCAGGGGGGTTGTTCCGGTGGTGCTTTCTACTGTTCCCTTTGTGATAGGGCAGGCAGACCATATACCATTGTTGATTGAATACGGTACTGTGATTTATGCGGCGGTGTCATTTGTTGTTCTAATTTCTATTATTTTGCAGACGGTGTATGTACCATACGTAGGCAGGCTTCTGCTGGGAGAAGCCAGGCGCTAATATGATAAAATTTATACCTTATATTGTGATAGGGCAAAGAGGGCTCATAGATCAGCGGTAGATCGCTTCCTTGGCATGGAAGAGGGCAGGGGTTCAAATCCCCTTGAGTCCATTACCATAAACACTCAATATAACGAGTTTTCTAAATAATTTTCAATATTCAGAATATATAAAGATTATTTTGATGTTATAAGATTCGATAATTTTCTTTTTTATTCATCAGGCCCGGTTTTAACTTATTTTACTGGCATCAGTGTAAAAAATTATTATATAAATTACTTATTTTAATTATTAAAATATAGGGTGTTTAATTTATCACCCAGCATATATATAATAGTTAAATCGTAAATTAACCCTGTTAGATCGCTATGTCTCAGTGAATCCGATAAAGTAATTTCTTGAATATTAATTCAAATCAAATTTCATTATCTTTTAATATGAAATTTCAAAGAAATTTTTAAATACATTTTAATGTTGTCATAGTTGAAGTAATGGTACATTATATTAAGTTTAAACACAATATTTAGAATTTAATATAATTTTAATGCCGTAATAGAAACCATATATTATTGAACGGGGCTGGAGTGAAATAAGATGGAAGAGTCAATTGCAATAGAAAAAATAAGGAATTCTGTGGAAATTGCAACGAAGAAGCTTATTCTTATAAACGATGAGGAAAGGATAAGCCAGGATAAAGATTATGAAGAGCATGTTTATGCAAGGCGTGGAAGCTTCCTCAATGCAATGATATACCATGAGCTGGTATCCAACAATAGTTTTGCATTCAACGATGTCCACATGGAATGTTTATATCCTGGAGGAGACCCTGATGAAGTTGTTGATTTCCATATACAAAATATTTTCAGGAATAGGAGCCTCGAAGAATTTTACATAGAGGTCAAGCACATAAGATATGGATGTGAGTACGAAGATGTTGCAATACCTAGAATGATGAATTCGGTTATTTGCGACATGGATAAATTGGAAACTATAATTAATTCCAAAAATTCTATTCCTGCAGTGGGCATTATGATCGTGGCAAATCTAACACGCTATCCCGGAAATCCAAACCAGTATGAGTCAATGGATATTATGATAGACTGCCTTAAGAAGCTGATAACCCAGTGGAAATATTCTGATGATATGGTATTCATAATATCTGATAATTTCAGGGCTATATCCATTACAGCAGGTGAAATCAAGAGGTATAAAGCATGATATGTTATGTATTTGATAAATGCGGGCGAAAGTGGCTACATAACCTATATTTTAAGTAATGTATCATTGTCCATATATTTTAACAATGTGCTAATTAATGCTTCTATGGCAGTTGCTGATCCATTGCATTCAATATAAATATCAGACAATTATTGTCTGATGATATATTTAATACTTTTAATTTAATGTGTATTGAATCGCCAAGAAACGGTGATATTTCATCAATACTTTTGCAAAATGACCCTTAAATTGAAAAGATATAAGCCTGAATACAATGTTTGCAAGACATTAGTATGACTTCAACAGTTTCTGTAGCTGAACTTACTAAACACATAGGTGAATTTTCTGATACGATGACAGCAGGCATGAAGAGGTCTGTGAGAAAGCACTTCAGGGAATATCTGCTTGGAATAATGATCCCTCCTGAGAACAGGAGGAAGAGCATATCAAACATATCATCACTTGTATCTGAGTACGATTAAAGCACAATCAACATGGCATTCCACGGAATAGATTCACCATTACTGGAACAGAACTATATTGCATTGCTGAAAACAGTAATAGGAAATCACAGGGGTATGTTCATAGGTGATGATACAATGCTGGGTCATCCCGGTTCAAAGATTATGGAGTATGTAGGATGGTTCTTTGACCATGCATCAGGAAGCAATGTGCCTGCACACCAATCCGTTACCTCCGGGCTATACGACCTTGATACTGATACATTCTATCCATTCCTAACAAGGCTTTACCTTAAGAGGGCACAGTCAGGAAAAGAATTTAAAACAAAGCTTGAAATCATGGAAGACATATTCAATACAGCAGAAAACAACTTCAATGTGTCAGGCAAGTTTGTTGATTCATGGTACTCAAGTATAAAGTTCCTTGGAAATAACTATGTCACTGAATTAAAATCTAACAGGAAGGCATCCTTTGATAATATGGGAAGGATGACAGTAAAGAACAGTGATTTATTTTACACCATGGATGAGATTATTGAATCAACATTCATCATGCATGAAAGGTATTCTGATACTTTAAGGGAGTTCCCGCTTCAGAGAGAGTTTACAGTATATCTATCAAATGGTGAACAGGTAAATCTTATAATTCTCTACAATCCTGATAACAGAAGAAAGAGATTCCTAATATCAGATTATCTTTCAGGTGAAGAAATGATAAATGCATGGAGCATAAGATGGTCAATAGAAAACTTTCATAAGGATGCAAAGGCTCTAGGTTTGGGAGAGTACCAGGTACGGGATAGTGAAGGGTCGCTTATACACGCGAGGGTCACTATGGCGGCCTATACCCTCCTCTCCATTATGATAAGATCGTCAGGGAAACTGTTTGGAAGGATTTTAAAGACAATAGGTGAATGTTCCAGGGCAATAAAGGAGATTCTAGTTCTAAAAAAGAACTACAAATCGAGGTTATTTTCAGGATAAATGCAAAAGTATTGTCATTAATAAACCCTTTTTTAGGACCACTGTAATGGGACACAGAAAACTACGAATATTTGTACCGAAATTAACAAATGATGCTAGCAGTCCGGATTATACATTATTCCAAGACTATGAAAAGCTGGCATTTATAGGCGCCAAAAAATCTGGTACCAATAAGACTATAAATAGATATCTACTTTGTTTCTATCAAAGTAGTAGTGGATATTTTATTACCACAGACAGTGATCGTCAGAGTATGTATGACAATTCATTTTTTTAAAACCAACAAATTCTCGAGGAACAATAGAGTAGCCCATACTTACCAATTCTTCACGGAATATTTTAATTAAGAATTTGAATATTTTAAAATGGTTTTTCGGTAAAAAATATTCTTCGGACTCTAGATATGCATAGCATCTTCATTTCTTCTTTTTGTTAGTTGGGTCAGGTACCAGAAAATATAAAATCGAGCGATGATATAAAATGCAACTTCCAACTTAATATGTAAAGATATATTGTACTCAGATAAAGTGACTATCTAATTCAGTTATATTAACGGTAAAGAAGCATTTTCGCCCCATTGGGATCAATAGCATCCCCATAATATTCCAGTGTTACCCAGTCCATTTTTTTCAATTCCATCTCTGTATCAACTATTAGATTTAAATATTCTCTTGCCCTGAAGTCAGGAAGTATAAACTTCAAATAAAGTTTGTTTTCATCTGCATACATGAAAAGGAAGTTCCATGCAATATTTTTATTCATTGCCTTTTCAGACAATATATTCAGAATATCTTCGTCGGTTTTTGTATAGTATATATGTTCATCCTTGGATAATTCCACCATGGTATCAAACTCCTTGCCATCCCTATCAGAGAATATAAGAAGTCTGAATTGTCCATTCCGCGGATAATTGTCCACGAACTGGCCAATTGCACCAGTATTTTTAAGTGTGCTAATAACACGATAATGACCGAACGCTGACATGGGAAGGCTAACAACTATAGTTTTAAGCCTTATATGCCATTTATCCATATACTTAAGAGAACCTTCGGATGGCTTTATACTAACCTTTGCAATCATTCCATTTCGGGGAAGATAGTCTGAAAGCAGATCAGAAAATGCCATTGTAGACTTTTCATGCATAAATCCCCTTAAAACGAGCCATCTACCATTAATATTTATATATGGGAGCACAAGACTATCTATATCATCGAGTTTGCGAATAAAATTAACTATATTTTCATCAACTATTTTTCTCCTTATCATATAATAAAGCTGGCGTTCCTCTACATTTAGAATTGGGAAAAATGGAATTAACTTTTCATAATTAATTGTTTTCGGGATAAAAATTGTCATAAAGATATCATCATTTTCCCGGGTAAGTGAACATGGGACTTCTAAGTCAATGCTTTCAGTTACTGCTATATGCAGTGAGTTCATCTCAATTTTCAGTTTAAAGTATTTTGTGAGCTTTAAGTTCATTTCCAGAAATTCCATAGGATATTATATAATATGTATATAAAAATATTATCATATTTTAAACGATGTTACATACATCACAGAAATACAAGTTTTAATATTTGAGCCTGAAAAATATTTTTTTAGTAATAATTATTCAGTAAAACAAGTTGTATAGCATAATAATATTGTATAATCCAGAAATTGTATTTAAATAGCTTATATAATAGTATGGTAAATTAAATTGGAACAGCCTAACTATACTAAATATCAATTAGTTAGAAAATTAATTTTGAGCCTGAGATTAGGATGAGAACAAAATCTAACTAAAATCTATCTATTTGCAAAATATTATTATCATATTTTATATTAAAAGGAAAGATGGCATATGTAAAATTTATTCCACAGTCTTTGACATCTGGAATTCAGGAGGCAATAGATAAGAATGAGGATGGTTTTGTTATATTACTACCTGGACAGTATCATATAAGGGAAAAATTAATAGTTAGAAGTGGAACAATGCTAATATCAAATAACAAAGCAATACTTGTAAATGATCTAAGTGACACGTATCAGCCATTCATTAAAATTGAGGAATATACAGATATTCAGTATTTGATAGTTAATGCCAATGAAAAATCTGGTGTAGAGTTGGGAAAAACTGGAACAAATAATAACATCAATATAGGTTATATGAAAATATATAATACTGGAAAGAAAGGGGAAAAATTTCAAATGAAAGCCCTTTCTATTGCAGGTTATAATATTACAATAAATAATTTAGATATATATCTTGGTAATATTGGCGCAAGTTTCGAGAATTGCTCTGATGTAAGGATAAATGATATGCAAGTAGTTAACTGCTCTACCGGTATAAGGATATATAATTCAAATAACATAAATATTACCAATTTTTCGGTAGATTCCTGTTATAACAGAGGTATACAGATAGATTCCACAAATAATTCTTATTTCAAAGGAACTGTGTGGAATAATAATGCAGAATATCCAAACAACAATACAGAATATGCATGTTTAATAGGTAAGTATACCAGTAACATGAACAATGGAATTGAAATGAATTTAAGAATTATTGATACCGGAATAACCGGCATGGATATTTCGAATAGTAACAGTATTAATATAAATTGCATATTGATGAATAATAACAGCCGTAATATAAATCTGGGGTTTAATTTTAACAGTAATATAAATAATATCTATATTAAGGGGATAACCGATAAGATTAGAATTCCTTACATGGGCACAATCAATGGAAAGGTGGATATAATAATCAGGAAGTAAATACCGGGAAATCCAGTGAAGATTCTTTTGATGCTCTATTTAACAGAAATACCGGGGCCAATAAAATAATCTGGAAAAAACCCCAGAATGCTGTTATATAATTATAGAATCCCCCCCTATAAACTAGAATAAATGCCGATATTCCTATTAAAATCATCATTATTATTTGGGGTGAAAATTTGTATAATGGTAACTTACCACCTGTTCTTGCTGTTGTAAACGGTTTCTTCCTTTTCATCAATACACTCAGAGTAACTGAAATGCTAAGTGGAAACAATACTAGATTTGCAGACATATTATACAGTACATATTTCAGTGGTGCGTGTTTATCGATGTGTGTCATAATAAACGTAAACATCAGGATAATTGTATATGGCATCCAGGCAAGTATATACACATAGGTATTCATTACCAGCATACGTATACCCAAAACATCAAAAATAGGTGCAAGTAAAAATACAAGATAAAACCACCCAAATAAATACCATGTGGAGGTTGCGAGCCAGTCCAGTTTCATCTTCATCCCATATTTCCTACTGAAAATTATATTTTTAAATATTTTTGGCATCAAAGCCAGAGAACCTGCAGACCATCTCCATTGCTGATTTATATATCCTTCCATTGTAACAGGTGCCCTGCCGAATACAAGTTTTTTATTATAATATAAACCCTTATAACCTTTTGATATTAAATTTACAGATGTGGTTATATCTTCCACTAAATTTGTTTCATCAAAATAACCCACACTTTTTAATGCAGATTTCCTGTATATCACATTTGTCCCGCATGAGAATAAACTTCCTAAAACACTCTTTCCCTCTGTCAATATTTCATAAAATATGAATTGCTGAGCTTCTGCCATTTCTGAGAGTACTCCAGAATCCGTGTTTGCATAGAATTGGGGGACCTGAACAAATGCAACGTCAGGATTGTTATCAAGCAATTCCACAGTTTCCCTGACAAAATCAGGTGCAGGCGTCTGGTCTATATCGATAACGGTGACATATTCTTCCGGGATAATTTTTAAAGCGTTGTTTAAGGCACCTGCCTTATAACCCGTTCTGTCTATTCTATGGATATAGGTAGCTCCCAGTCGTTCAGACAATTCCTTGATATTTGCCGAACTATCATCTGTCGAATCGTCTAATATATATAAATTAGCCAAATCACCCGCTGCACTATAAATTGCCGTTAAATTATATGTTGCCATCTCTGGATTTTCATTGTATATTGGAACAAGTATTGCCATTTTGTCTCTGTTTCCTTTTAGAAAACCATCGGATATTGTACTTTGATAATTATATTTGCTTCGTCTGAAGGAGAACATAAATGATAAGCTTTGAATGCCAAAAAATACAGTAGCCAGCCAAAAAAATAATGAGAAAAAATCATCTATTATATTTCCATGATGAAGTATGGTTATTGAATAGATAGAAGATGATATGCCTATAAAAATAAAGATTATTGTTAATACCGTTAAAATATTCATAACATAAAAATATTTTTTCAAAGTTCTTACCTCAAATATTTTAATTCTGGTCTGTTTAATCCCATGATCTGTGGAGAATAGGACATTTCTATATAAACATTGCATATTATTCACCTTATACATATTTTTAATTTTCTCTTTATTTTTATATATATCTTACCAGTTTCCAATATTAAGACATTTCCTTTAAATTCTTCATCCAACATATTACCATTTACTCCATAATCCATGATAATTATTATCACTGAGAGGTTAATCACCAATCAATTGATGTAAAATAAAGAAAAAAATATTGAAAATATCAGAAATTATTAAATAAAAGTTTATAATATTTGCTCGCTAGGACGTAAGGCACTCCCCCTCCGGGGATGCCGTACAGATTTATTTTACCTATATTTTGGATAAATCAAGATTGTAAATATTATTGAAGTATCTTATACTTCCATGCCTTATTCCCCTTACAATCTCAGGGAATGAAACCATAATCCCCATGGATTCAATTATCATATTTACAATGATATATGCTATCATATAGGAGAATATCTGTATTATCATTCCATTCAATGATTTTGATAGTAAATGGTCTGTCTTTAACTGTGATTTCATCCTCTTGAATAGTTCCTCTATATTCCATCTTAAATTGTATGCATAGTAAATGTATTTATCAGGTAAATTCATTATATTTGTAATATACCTGTATTCTACTCCCTCAACATTCGCCCTTACAATCCTTAAATTCAATCCATTGCTCATTTCAACCATTTCATGGCCATTGACTGTTCCTGATTCATAATAAATGGCATTCCTCTTTATTCTTGAAACAAACAGTACATTCCTGTCAGTAAGCAATCTGAATCTCTCT
>JAJZZW010000168.1 GCA_021797385.1 Thermoplasmata archaeon
TAATCGAAATTGGGAAGATGTATGTATATTTTAGTATTTAATCTTTTACCTTTAAAATTGAATAAATTAACCACAATTTTAATTATTTTATAAATAATGACAATATACTTTATATATTCCTGAAATCATGGAAGACTTAAATACCCTAACTAAAATACATTTAATATGATTAATACGGATGGTAATATACCGACAGATAGAGATAGACGGCAGAATTTAAAAATGCCACTATTTGAGAATAAACCGGAATTAAATGACCCACTGTATAATTTTATGAAAATACTCAGACCGGATAATATAATATTTGTGGATAACCCGGATTTTTATGAAACAGAACTCACAGAGAACATGTTGAAAACAGGAGAATTAATAGAATTAAATAATAATTACTACAGGAATTCATACCTCTACAGGAGTAATCCAGATGATGTTGCAAGAACCGAAAAGGATACATATATATCCAGCAGGGAGGAAAAGAATGCAGGTGCAACCAACAACTGGATGGAACCTTCAGAATTAAAATCCAGGATTTTAAAGCTAATTGATGGATCAATGACTGGAAAAAACATGTACATTGTACCATTTATTTTGGGACCGGCGAATTCAAAATATAGTGAAGCAGGTATTCAAATTACGGACAACCAGTATGTTGTACTCAACCTGATGAAAATATCCCTGGTTGGAATAGAGGCTATAAGGAGAATAGAAAAAGAGGGCAAATTTGTACTGGCAGTGCATGTTACCGGTAACCTGGATAAAAACAACAGGTATATAGCACATTTCACCGATGAAGATTTAATTATAAGCGTTAATACAGCATATGGCGGTAATGCCCTTCTGACAAAAAAGGGATATGCCCTGAGGATAGCCAGTGTACATGCAAGGGACAATAGCAGAATGGCAGAACATATGATGGCACTTGAAATTACATCACCTGCTGGACAGAAATATGGCATATCTGGAGCATTTCCAAGTGCCAGTGGAAAAACTAACCTATCAATGATACGCATTCCTGAAGACATGCCCGGATGGAATACACAGTTGTTGAGCGATGACATTATCTGGATGCATATTAATAATAATTCACTCTATGCTATTAACCCGGAATATGGATTTTTTGGTGTTGCTCCGGGTACAAACAGTAAAACAAACCCAAATGCAATGAAAGCCTTTAACCGCGATACAGTTTTCACCAATACAGCATTAACAGAAGATAGAAAACCATGGTGGTATTCACTTGACAATTCAGTGGATAAGGTCTACGGCTGGCGTGGAAATCTAACCGACGATTTAAAAAATGCGGCACATCCTAATTCACGTTTTACAACACCGGTAAAGAATTATCCGTATCTTTCTGATAAATTTTATGATAGTGATGGCTTAAAAATTGATGCGATACTATTTGGCGGCAGGCGCAGTGATCTCATACCACTGGTCAGGGAGGCAAAAACCTGGGCTCAGGGAGTTCTCTTTGGGGCAATGATAAGGGCAGAGACTACAGCGGCCACAACAGGCAGGGTAGGTATATTGAGAAATGATCCGATGGCCATGATCCCGTTCTGCGGATATAATATGGGCGATTACTTTAAACACTGGCTGGATATGGGCAAATTAGTAAAAAACAGACCCAGAATTTTCTATGTGAACTGGTTCAGAAGGGATTCGGATGGAAACTTTATGTGGCCGGGTTTCAGTGAAAATTTCAGGGTTATAAAATGGATTACAGAACGCTTAGATGGACAGACAAATGCGCTGGAAACACCTGTTGGGTACGTACCTGATATCAGTACTTTCCCTGCTGGAAAAGTGGATACGGATACACTGGAAAAATTATTTAAAATTGACTACAGCGGATGGTTAAACGAACTTAATGAACTGATACCCTTCTTTACCCGTATTGGAAGCCAGTTTCCGGATGAACTCTGGAGGGAATTTTACGACATGAAAGGGGAAATAGAAAAACATCTCTAAATTATATATTTTATTTCAACCTGAATGTGGAAGAGGTCAATGAAAAATGGAGTGATTAAAAAAATAGAGGAAAAGTATATAAATCTGGCAATTCATAACCTTTGCTCTGTGTATTGGAGTTTTTTATACCGTTTGCAGTTGAACTTATCTTCGTGGTGTTTTATCACCTGTGAAGGACAGGAATTAAAAAAATACAACATGGTTTGAAATTTGTTTGGATTTTCCGCATTGAGAATACTTGCCATAATTATATCTATATTTTATAAATAATAAGATGTTTCACTAATTCTGTAATTTTCTGGATTTTGATAAATATATCATAAAATGAACCATATGTGGGTCATTTTTGCCAAAAAGTGAACCACATAAAGTGACACTTTTAAATAAAGGGTTGCAATATAAATATAGGAATATGGAGATTTCCAAAACAAAGCTTATAGAAATCTTAAGTGATTATAATTTCTGGGGGACGTACAGCAAAGACCTGAAAGAAAGGACAAAATATGAATTACGGCTTATAGATGATCTAAGGCATTGTGAATAAATAGCATTTCTATTTATACAAGTATTGCTTATTCATATATGGCTGAAGTAAAAGGGATCAATGAGATGGTACTCAAGACAAGAGAGAAATATCTCAGAGTTTCAGAATCTCTCGATGAACTGTCACGAAGGTTATGGGCGGCTAATGAAAGTCTGTCTATAGGTTATGGTGGAATAGAAATCGTTGCAAGGGCAACCGGGTTGTCCAGGCCAACAATTAGCAAGGGTATTTCAGACATAACCGAGAAGAAATACCCTAAAGGAAGAAAACGTAAGGAAGGTGGAGGTAGAAAGGATCTTGCCATAAAGAACCCCGATATTGCAACAAAGTTGAAAGAAATCATAGAACCTGTTGAATCTGGGAATCCCGTATCATCAGTGAGGTGGATTAGCAGGAGTGTGCGTCATCTTGAATCTGATATGAAGGAATTGGGATATCAAATAAGTTATGGGAAGATTGATCATATGCTTCATGACATGGGATACAGTCTCAAGGGAAACAGGAAAACCAGGGAGGGAAAGAGCAATCCTGATCGCAATGAACAGTTCCAGCACATCAATGATACTGCAATAAAATTTGCGGAGAATAACGAACCTGTCATTTCGGTGGATGCGAAGAAAAAAGAACTGATCGGGAACTTCAAGAATGCAGGAAAGGAATGGAAACCACCGGGTGAGGTTGATGAGGTCAATGTTTACGATTTCCTCACAGATGCAGAAGGTAGAGCCATACCCTATGGTGTCTACGATATAAAGGCCAATGAAGGATGGGTAAACATAGGTATTGATCATGATACCTCAGAATTTGCAGTGGAATCAATAAGGAGATGGTGGAACCTCATGGGAAAGAAAAGATATCCGGATGCAAAGAACCTGATGATTGCAGCAGATGGTGGTGGCTCCAATGGATCCAGAGTCAGGTTATGGAAGATCGAACTCCAGAAGTTCGCTGATGAATCCCATCTCAATATAACGGTATGTCATTTTCCTCCGGGAATGAGCAAGTGGAATAAGATTGAGCATCGTATGTTCTCATACATAACCATAAACTGGCGTGGAAAACCCCTGCGATCATATGAAACCATAATAGAGCTCATAGGCAATACCAGAACAAAGAATGGCCTGAAGATATCTGCTGATATTGACATGGGATTATATGAAACGGGTAGGGTTGTGACCGATGAAGACCTGGAAAAGATAAATCTGGCCAGAAATGAATTCCATGGTGACTGGAATTATACAATTAGAACCAGATAAGTGTAAACAGAATTGTTATTTATTCACAACTCCT
>JAJZZW010000025.1 GCA_021797385.1 Thermoplasmata archaeon
GCCTTGCGTCCTTTTCCTTTGCCCTTTCAATGTTCTTTTCCAGCTTGGGCTTCCAGTACCCTATGTTTGACTTTGGGATATGCCCGTGGATGGGGCAGGAATGCCAGAAGCACCCATCTACAAATACAGCGACCTTCTTGCTTGGGAATGCAATGTCAATTTTCTCCTTACCATACTGCACCCGGTACCTCATGCCAGAGTGCCACAGGGCTTCCCTGAGTGCCATTTCCGGGGACGTATCCCTTGACTTTATCTTAGACATTACCCTTGACCTTGCAGCAGCATCCATAAAAACGTATATATGTCAAAACGCATTAAGTTATCGGGCTTAAGGATGGCAGCAAATGTGGCAAAGGCAATGGGGGCGCTAGCACGGCAAAGGGAAAGCAGCATAAAGGGGTACAATGCTGCCTACAAAATAGGCATAAACTCTGCCGGCTCTGCCTTTGAATTGTATGTCAAGGACCTGCTTACAGGGAGCATGTATGATAATGAGCAAGAAAGGCAGGAATCATATTCCAGGGAATTTTCATGGCTTGGGAACCAGAATTTCCCCCCAGATGCAATAGCGAAAGGCGGGGATGCATTCGAGGTAAAGAAGCATGAAAAGCCGGCAAGCTCAATAGCATTGAACAGCTCCCAGCCAAGGGACAGGCTTTCAGTCCACGACAGCAAGCTTACAAGCGGATCACTCGAAGCTTTCGGCGGCAGGGAAGAGCTTGACCTTTTTTACATTGTAGGCACAGTGCCAGGAAGCACAGTAAAGAGCATATACTTCGTCCAGGGGACATGCTATGCTGCAAGGAATGAAATTTATGAGAGCATATTAAGCAGGCTTTCCGGGGCAATACGGGACTCTGGGCTTGATTTTTCCAATACCAGGGAGCTTGGGAGGGTAAACAGGGCTGACCCCCTGGGCAGGGCATCCCTGAGGGTGAGGGGAATGTGGCAGATAACGGATCCGTCAAAGGCTTTCTCTAATATTGCCCCACCAAGGCCAGGCAAGGAATTTACAGCGTATGCAATAATGGAGGCTAGGAAGCTTGATTCCATGGGTGGCGTGCCGGATGGCGTAGCCTCACAGGAAGTGGAACTGCCTGACCCTAACAACCCTGCAAAATCAATGGATGCGATTGTAATGGAGGTGTCGTGGTGAAGGTTATATCATTGTTTTCAGGCTGCGGGGGCATGGACCTCGGTTTTGAGGAGGCTGGATTCGAGATTGCGTATGCCAATGACATAGACAAGGATGCATATGCCACATTCAGCACCAATTTCGCCATCAAAATGGACAGGAGGAGCATTTCCGGGATAGGCCCTGGTGAGATCCCGGATGCAGATGGCATCATAGGCGGGCCGCCATGCCAGAGCTGGAGCCTTGCAGGGGCGCTCCGGGGGGAAGAAGATCCGCGGGGGAAGCTGTTCTATGACTATGCAAGGATACTGGAGGCAAAGAAGCCCCTCTTCTTCGTTGCCGAGAATGTCCCCGGGATTGTTTCATCCAGGCATATCAAGGCTTTCAACAGGATACTTTCAGTCCTCAGGAAGCCGGGGTATGACGTAAAGTGGAAGCTCGTTGACGCCAGGGACTACTGCGTTGCCCAGGAAAGGAGGCGTGTTATAATAGTGGGGTTCAGGAAGGATTCTGGCATAAGCTACCGGTTCCCTGATGCAAAATGCACAAAGGAGGGCATATCAATTGACGGCAGCGTGGGGAAATGGCCAACACTGAAAGAGGCAATAGGGGACTTGCCAGAGGCTGTGCCTGCATTGCCCAAGAACAGGCCAAACCCTGAGGCTCCAGTGCCAAACCATGAATACATGGTAGGGGCGTTCTCCACGATTTACATGTCAAGGAACAGGAAGAGGGGGTGGGACAGCCAGTCATACACAATACAGGCTGGGGGCAGGCATGCGCCATTGCACCCGGATTCATGCGACATGTGCAAGGTTGGCACAGACAAGTTCGAGTTTGCGGGCGATGGCTACAGGAGGCTTTCAGTGCGCGAAGCTGCACGCATACAGGGGTTTCCCGATTCTTTTGTATTCAAGTACAGGAATGTTGCTGACGGGTACAAGGTCATAGGCAATGCCGTCCCCCCTCCACTGGCAAAGGCAATAGCAGAAAGCATAAGGGATGCCATTGGGCAGAAGCGTGTGGCTAAAATTGGCATGCAGCAAGGGAAAAAATAAATGCCTATCGCTAGGCATGCAGAAAAGACAGGCCCATTTTTATTACGCGCGTTTATACGCAGATAACGGAATAGGTAAATAAAGGGGGTTGACGGGAATGCGCAGGGAAAAGAGCCACTCTGGAGGGCAACAGATTGTAAGAAGATTGCAATAGTACATGAGGTGTTTGAGATAAAAATCAAACCTGTTTTGTTTCCAAACCCGGGATAACTGTTTCGCAAGTTCAGACGCAAATCTGCATCAGCCACTATTTTTCTACACAGCCAGTTTCCGTTATCCTATTGGCTTTCCTTATATTTCCTTTTAGCACCTGGTTCTGCACCATAGCCTGGGCATCTAATTAAAAGAGGCATGGGTAATCCTGCCCTTTACAGCTACATTGGCGATATGGGGACGGCAAAGACTTTCTTGTTTATTACTTCTTTATTGTCCAATTAGATAGGAGAGGGGTTACAATAAGTAAAGAATGGGACTATGTATGTCTAAATTGTAAATTTTTAGTATCTATAATAAAAGCTGAACTCAGGGGTTCTGCTAGAAAGGTTAGGATTTCTTTGTGCTTATCAAGAGGGAAATAAATTATTGGATTATATAAACTCCTGTGCTGGAGCAGGCTGGCCATTATTGGAGATCCACTCCTTCAATAAGCGCAATTGAATTCCTATTTTGTCGTTTATGACATATACGTTATTTTCTGGCATAACTGAAGCATATAATTTGCTTCCGCAAAACGCTATATTGGAATATTCAGAAAACAGTTCCTCCAGATCTTTTTTATATACCTGTTTGTATATTTTTGCATCGTCCCTTGTCATTTTATAATTATAAGGAGTTATTTTATCGTCTGCATCAATTAAGCCGTATTTAGCAGATATGATTTTTATGTCTATTCCTGAATTTGGTCTTGAATTTGACCTTATAATATGGAAATATGGGCCATCATAAACGTTTATTGCCTTCCCAGGCTCACTGGATTTCTTCTTTGAGCATGAGACAAGCAGCAGCCTGGAGTCAAGCTTTTTCTGTTTGCTGGGATTGGATATTTTATTTTCATTAATGTATTTAAACAATTTCCGGACATTCTCCGCTGTTTGCGGGAACCTATTCCCCAATGCATCTGCTTCAGCCTTGTTATACCTGAATATCCAGCCCTTGTAATCAGAGGCCCATATGTTTTCACTTTTGAATGTTTCTACCCTATTTTTATTGAATACGCCCAGGGGAAATATTTTATCATCCGGGTATAATGCCCTTATGGCATGCAGGACATTTTTCAAAAAAGTTTCATTCTTGACCTTAACCATTCTCACATGGTTTTCTATTTTGTCCAGCAGCCCGCCTATAACAACTATGCTAAGCCCGATATCTTTCTGGCTTTTATAGCTTCTCACATATTCAGCAACGGTGTTTCCCTGTGCAACCCCCATCAATTGAAAATTGTACTTTCCCCTTTTATAGACATTCAGCGCTTTTTTTGCTGATTCAAGCGTTTTTGCAGGGTCCCTGTAATAATCCTTAATTATACCATAATCAACGCCCATTTTTTCATATTCAGCAAAAAGTTTATGGTAACTCATGCCGCCTTTCTGGTATATCCCGGAATCACCTATTTTGAAAGCGGATAAATTGAAATCTGCAAATTGCTTTTTGAAATTGTCCGAAGTGTACGGATGAGCCAGTATACCAAATTTGCCTTTGCAATCTTCCAGCTGCTGGAGTATCCTGAGGGAAGCTGGCCTATCTAAGACAAATACAGGTATCATAATTGTATAGGACCGCATGATATATTAATTTAATCCCTCTAGCAGGTAGGACGATATATTTCCTGGAATGAGAGCACCATAATCGTCAAATTTAGACGTGCCGAGCTTGTTATAGTAGTTGATGATTGAATCAAACAAATCGCTGGATTCAAGCACCCTTCTAAGAGAATCATTTGAAGTTATGGCATATGCTGTTATTAGCCTTATAATGATTTCTGGCTTGATTATTGATATTGCAATTTCTCCATTTTTCTTTATTTCCTTGCTTGCCACTAGCTCCATGCTTATATCCATGGGTGTTGGCATGATCTTCGATGATAGCCTGTACTGCTGGTTGCCAAGTTCTGATAGATTTAATTTTATACTTTCAGCCAATCCCTTTGGCTTCTCTACCCTCCCTACAAACAGGGCAAATTCTTCCAGGGAATACTTGAAATCATATATGCCCAGAACAAGGTTTAAAGGTTGGTATTCCTTATCGCCAGAAGTTACATTGTATATGGTATAAAGTGGAAGGATTTTCAGCCCTACGTCTGTATTAATTAATTTCCTGTAATCAGCCTGTTTAATAGCTATCCTCATCCTGGCCTCAATAAAGGCTTTCCCATTGAATTGCATAACTGTGCAAAATAATGATATAAGTTCTATAGGCCTGGAGAAGTATGTAATAGTAAACGATTTGGAATCATGGTAGTCATCCTTGCTAAATTCTGCCAGCACAACGCTGTAGGAAAAATCTGCATTTATCGTTCTATCCCTGAAGGTATTTTCAATGTGGAAATACCTGTCCATGCTAATCGGGATTGAATGTTTCAGGCCGTTATAGGTTTTTTGCATCACCTGCGGGGGATTCAGCACCAGCCCCATCCAGGATGCATAATTGTATAATTTGAATATCTTCTCGCTTACGCGCTTAGATTCCAGTATCCCATAACTAACATAATCATTTTCCCTCTTGGTTCCATGGAGGTTAGCAAATATTATTGAATTTTCAGCATTAACCAATGATTTCATTTTATTCAGCAAGTCAGCTGATGTTATGGTCAATGTTACCATGGACTGGTTTAATGGCACATAACATGGATAGAATTCTATGGCCGATGTAACATCCACTATATCCCCAGCAATATTGTTTATGGACAAAAATGAAACCCTCTTATTATAAATTTCGGGGTCTAAGGGGTACAATATTTTTGCATCCCTAAGCTCCATTAATATCACCCAAAATTTTTCTTAATTCAGATAATGGATCTTCAGTGCTGTATAAGCCAACGGTCTCTTTATTGCTATTGAGGCCATTGTATGTTATGTTGGCACTTCCACTGTAAAATATGTATTGCCCTATTATTGCCTTTGCATGCAGTTGCTCTACTATGGTGTGCTTTATATGGTATTTCTCCATCAATGCAATAGACTCTTGAGTGTAATGCTCATCCTTTGACATGGAACTTACATAAAATTCAGTTTCTATCCCTATTTCCCTTTTAGAATTTATCAGGTCAATGAATGTAATTTCCTTCAGATCCCAAGGATTTACCAGGCTTATATTAATGCTAATCCATGGGGAAACAACAAAAATTTTGCTGTGCTCTGGCTGCAATTCGAATATTTCCGTGATTATATAGCGCAAATCTGGGCCTTTATAGAATGAATATGCCATACTTACCATCCTTGTTGTCAACTATAACTCCACCGCTGGATACCATCGATGCTGCTTCTTGCTTGTCGGATGTTTTCTTTACTATTGTTTTGAGGTATTCTTCTGATACGTAGAGGCTCAAATGGTCAAATTGCTCTTCATCGTCATAATTACAAGAATTTAATCCGATGCAATACAAGCACCCATCATAGCAAGTTGGGTATTTATCTGGAAATTGCCCGCGAATTTCTGGATTTCTCTCAGAAACAATGTCGCTTATTTTCTTGTGCTCCGCTAATGATATTTCTTCAAAGTCAATCTTATCAAATTCATCAAGCATATTCTTATCTATATTTTTATGTTCATCGCAGTCTATTATATCCTGCATAGTTTCTACAATATTCTTTGTCCTTGCACTCAGGTACTCTACGAACGCTTTAAGGTATCCTGCCCCACCTTCCTGGAGTTCAGTTATTATAATGTCATTGCCCTCGCTGCTGTACATAAATTGATCTGGTGAAACTCCTACAGTTATGGATATTGTGGCCAGCCACAGGTGTTCAAGTGTGTGGATTACATCTTTGTCTGTAAAGTTCGGACGGTTTGAGAATTTATAGTGGAACTTTTTCAAAAGTTCACCTACTGCCTCATCGCTTATCCTGATTTTTAATGAGTTTGTTGTTATTTTATAGCCATAACGTTTTCTGGCCATTACTTCAAGTGGTCTAATATTATTGGTGGGGCGTAATTCTTTTAATGTCTTATCATAATACTGATCTCTTATACTTAGGGAGACACCTTTTAGGAGGATAGTTGCCTGAGACGCATTGGACATATATACGCTGTTTGATATAGAATACCATTTATCACTGCTTACATTATATACAACTCGTGGTTCAGCATACACAGTGACTTGAGTAAGTGACTTATGGCAGATGTAACATTTATCTTCCCTATAATCATAAAATTTGTAACATGTTGGGCAATATGAGATAATGTCATTAATCCCATCATCCTTTAAAGTTTCTGTTTTAAGTGATAATGGCATTAATGCCGTCTTATTATCGCCATATGGGAATGGCACAGGATCTATAATGGAATCTGGTGAAAAGTATAAGCCATTATCTTCACTAGTTATTTCTGGGATAACCATATATTTCTCGTTGGGAGAATAAGTTTCGTTTAGCCTAAATGGAAAATACGTAAAAATTGAATCTCTTATATCGATATTTTTAATAGCTTTATATGCGTTACTTTCCATTAATGGTATATCCCTGGAAGAGGTTGAAAATAGGTCAATTGGGGGCATAGGCGGCAGTGCAACACTAGGTTCATTTGGGGATAATAGTTCTGGAACCATATAGAAGTAATTTGCCCTCATAATATATTTGATAACTTCTGCATTCGCGGTTCTTCCGAAGGCGGTTTTAATTTCCTTTAAACTTTGTATTTCAAAAAATAATTCCCTTGCCTGTTTTTGTATTTTAGAAAAATTGTGATTTTTTTGGTATAGGTTATATATATGTGTAGATATTTTCCGTATCTCTCCACCTAAGTCAGTGCCAAACAGCATATCCTCATTGAACAATGCGTCTAATTCCTTCATTAGGTCTTTTACACTTAGGGTAGTGTCCTTTTCATTTTCCATATCTTCAAGAACGTTATTTGTTAAGTCGTTTAATTTTTTAATATAGTGGGTAAGATTATCTGCATTTAGATTTTTTATATACCCTATAATTTTGGTTATATTACTGTCAATATAAGCCAATGGGTCAATATCATTGGAATCATGAAGCAAGTTATTCAATTTCTTTTCTGAGTCTTTCCTTAACTCTTCAGCTTTTGCCAAACCGTTTTCCTTAAACTCCGTCTCCTGTGAATATATATTTATGCCCCTCAATGTTGATTCTGATATGCTAAAGCTTTTTTGAAGGAATTTACCAAAGGCAGAGTCTATTCCATGATCCCCTATCACAGAAATCCACGATGCAGTGAATTTGGCCACGTAGTCTTCTATTTTACGTTCAGACATTATTTCCTTATATATCTGATTTGAAATATTGTAATAGTCAAACAGTTTTTGATACAATCCTTCTAATACAGTATTTTTTTCTTCCAATGGCAATATATAACGTTTGTCCAAAATCGACGAACCGTGTGAAAAATAAACATAATCATTTGATTTTTCGCCTAAAATAAAAAGAAAAACAGGCATTAATTTAGGATCCCTTCCAGCCCTCCCTTTTCTTTGGAGGTAGTCAAATATAGTGTAGGGTGTTTTATATTGTAATAAATACTTGATATCGGGCAGGTCAATTCCGAGCTCTAATTCAGATGTCGTAAATATAAACCTTGCTCTTTCAAGCTCTGATCTCACAATGGGCGTGTTGGCAGATACATTCTTAATATCCACTCTTGCAGGAGTTTCAGCCCCGTTTATGTTCCTTAAAATATGCCAGCATTCTCCAGCTTCATATATTTTACAACCATCTTTGCATGTGGAGGAGAATCCTTTACAGGTTCTCCCGTCATAAGTTATTTGTTGTTTTATCAAATCATCCAGCCTGAACTTATATAACTTTTTAACATTATACGCATCATTGGTTTGTCTGGCTAGTTTTGAGACAGCATCCACAGAATCCATAAAAGCCATTAGTTTTCCTTTGGTAGATGATGCCATTAATAATGTTGATTGTATCATGTTTTGGGTTGTCAATGGGTATATATTACCATTGCTAGTATGTATACTGCTTTTAACGAAAATGTATGTTTCCCCATCCTTTTTTTTATGCACATCGGGTTCCCCTGGCTCTATAACTTTTATGTCGGATTTAAATAACTTCATACCAAATGCTTCTGGCATGTCAATTGTGGCACTTAAACCTGCAAATAAGATATTGTTTGTAGTTACTTCTTTTATTTTCCCTATAATTGTAGAGGCATGGTTTCCATACATGCTATTATAAACGTGTGCTTCATCAAAAACTACTGCCTTAAGTTTTTCTCTTATCCATTCAGCCATGTCCGGATCTGATATAATAGATAGGAATGACTGAATTGTTGTTAAAAGCATGTTTGGCTTAAGTGCAATATGCGCATCCCTCGAAAAAGATGCATATATAATATTACCGCAGCCATTGCATTTCCAATATGAATTATTGGGGTCGTAATTCATTCGAATGAAACTTTTATGCTTTCCCATACTATGGAGTGATTCAAAACTAGCTAAATTTTCAAATGAGCCTCCGCAATGGCATTTAAATAGATTTATCTCTACGTTATCATAATATTCATCTATGTACCTAACTTTAAACATGTCATTTTCAAAACGATAATTTGTATAGGATTGGTTATTTATTTTAGTTTTATATTCTTTTTCCTTTATCGTTACATTTCTCATGTTATCTTTATTGTATATTGTCCAGTCTATTCTTGGTTTAATTTCTGTCATTTGTAGTCCTATTTTTGTGGTTCCTTTGGTTTTATATCTCATAATCCTCTGTATCTGGTCTATTAATAATGCACGCCGTGGGAAAATGAAAATGGCCAGGGAATCGTCTTCCATGACTTTATTTATAATAGCGGGTATAACAGCTTCGGTTTTTCCAAATCCAGTAGGTGCGCTCACTATTAAGTTCTCTTTTGCCTGGCCATTGAAAAACGAATCGATATATTCCCATGACTTTACCTGGTATTCCATAAACTCTTTAAAACCAAGCATCTCTGCAACTTTCCTTGGGAAGCCAGTTAATGTTTCCTTGCTTATTTCTGGATTTCTTGTAATTTTATCTCGTTTTTCATATTTTATGAAATCTGTTAATTCTTTTTTATCGCCGTTTTCTTCAGGCCTCATCCTTTGTTTCAATTTAAATAAATCTTTAATAAATTCCCTATCACTTTCATCTGAAATAACTTCCGAATCCATATTGTATTTATCTATTCTAACCACTTTAATTCACCTAATTTTTCATATTCATCTTATAGTTTATTTTGCTAAAAGGCACAATATCTACCTTAAGAATTTGTTTCAAATCCTCTGGCTTAGCATTATCATCTTCCGGCTTAATTTCAACTTTTTTAATTTCCATTAGAATCTGCCCTCCTTATATTTCCCTTTAAAACCTGGTTCTGCACCATAGCCTGGACATCAGGAAGAGACCAGGCGTATTTGGTATGCACACATTCATAGGTATTGTCCGCTTCGCACCACAGCCGCATGATGTTGTTCCCATTCAGCTTTACGTAAACGAATGCTACACGGTCATGTCCAGCTCCATCAAAATTAAGATCCCTGATTGCTATGTGGTCATCCAGGACATTTAGATGGGTAAGAGCGGAAAGGTTCTTGAACTGATCCTCATAGTGGGGAGGAAGAATATGAAGGGAAGAAGAGTCTGAAGACAATACCTGCTCAGTACGCTTAAGAGATTCTGCAAGGGCTTTACCTTTGTCTGTAAGTGATATCATGCGGTAAAGCCTATTATGAATGAATTCACGAGATTTAATTATGCCATCCTCCTCCAATAAATGGACTGTTCTGGAATATGTTTGTGAATTTTTTACCAGTTCGCTTAATCGTGTGATTGGGATTTCGTTATTATCATAAATAAAGATTATAATAGCCTGAGTATGTTTGCCGTATTTTCCCAAATCTATCATAACGAATAACATAACATGTAAAGGTAAATTAAGTCAACGCTAATTCATGGTTTACGTTAAGTGTGAATACTTATTTCAAACATACACGTACATTTTTTGGAATGTTATAAAAATAAAGGCGATAATATTTATAAATAGGTGGGATATAGATTAAGTTGAAATGAATAATAATTCAAAAAAAAAATACAATAGAATATGGCAATACTGGTCGGGGCATATTAAATTAGCCATAATACTTATTGTGATATGGATTTTATTTTATATGGTCGCACATCAAGAGTTAAAAGAATTGCCCAGATCTTTTGTACCATTTCTTGGCACAATTATGGCAACTTTACTTGGATTAACATTCACTGCATTTGCGATCCTGTTTACAATTACGCCTTACATAAGGAGGGACTATGTGGCAACAGATACCTTTGGCAATACCGGGAAAACATTTACTATAACGCTAGTTATACAATTTTGTACAGTTATATTATCGTTTATGGCTTATGTATTTTTCAATGCTGATGTTTATTATGGGATTTTACTGGCTACCACATTTTTTGCATTCTTCTCTATGGGATTTCTTTTGTTCCTAATTAGGGAGATGTTTATTTTGTTTAGGGCCATAAGAAATAGCTTATCAAATTGATTACTGACTTTTTTAAAAATAATTAAAAATCATCGATATGTTTATTCTTGTGGTGGTTTACACGAATACTTGAAATCTCTTTATTATGTTTGGTCAGAAGCTCGAGCATTCCTTTCTGGATATCATCCCTTAACTTTTCGTAGGCCTTATTATCTTTAATCTCAGGTGCGTCTATATGGAGTATATAGTATAGAAAGTTTTCATTAAATAAATCAAAAACTCCATCTTCTGTAGATACTTTTAATTTATTAAATTTCTTATCTTTGTGGAATGTAGTGCTTAAGCGATTGAAGAAATTTTCAGTAAGGGATGGCTTATGTTTTGGTGAAAAGGACATAATTAAATTAAAGTCATTCTGCTCTAATAGGGAATTTAATTGTCCACTTGCTATCCCGAGCGCTTTTTCAAGATATCTGAAATCAACGTCTTGAAAAGAGAGTCTAAAATTAGATACAAGAGATTCACGTTTTATAATAGCCTGTATAAGTTCATCTGTTGGAATAGGTTCTGTACCCTGAAATTTGTTGTGTAAGTTTAGTTTTTGCAGCGTATTTTGGAGAATGTCGCCCGGCCTGCGCGTTAGTATATTAACGGAATGCTTATTGTATTGCCCAAGCATAATATTGCTTTTAGTGTCTATAGCAAAATACGTAGATTCCAGCAAATATTTAGAATTTGAACTAGTTAATATTTCCTCTTGAAGTTTATCAAGTTCAAGGTCTATTCTAGTTATAGCGTCATTCCTTAATCTTAATAACCTCCCAAAAATTATGCCCTCAGAGTTTATTTCACCAGGAATAAGGTTCCCATTATTGTCTTTCCAATAGGGTTTTTCTGTAATAAGTGAATATAAAATTTTTTCACCTTGATAATTTGCTTCATAAATATTGGCTTTGATTTTGTCCAGAGATGTACCCTCCTGAAACTTATCCAAGTTCCACTTAAAATCTGCGCTTAAAATTTGGATTGGATAAAATATATAGGGTTTATCATTGTTTTTTGCCATGATTATCTCACCGTTTCCTCTTTTAGCAGCTCAGCTGTATACTTTACTAAAATTTTAGTGAAATATAATGCAGCTTCGGCATCGTGTTGTGTAACTATACGATGCGCATTATCATCTCCATTATTTGTTTCCTCATGTATTCCAAATGACAGGAAGCCAAATATTCCGCTACGCCCCTGCACAACTAATCTATCAAATTTCTCCTTTTCATCTCCATTTAATGTAGAATTATGCACTTTATCCTTTAATTTCTCAACTACCTGGCGGCATTTTACCAATACGGTAGTGGCATCCCAGGCCCTATAAGCTTTTTCAGCTTCGCCTAATAAATATAAAGCTACCTTAATAATATCATTATCAGAATTTTTACAAAATGGTATCTCCAGAACCATGAAGTTTCCTATTCCAAGTTTCGGTGAGAACTTATTTACCCAATCAGACGCTTTTATTATTGTTGATTCTTGCGGCAGTTCATATGTCATTTGTCTATATCCAACAAGCAAGCCTGCATTAGTTCTAAATAAATAGGAGATAGTTACCGATGCAGAGAAATTTACATCTTTATATTCATCTGAATCTCGACTTTTTTCTATAAAATCAAGGCTTTCTTTGTCAAGTTCTGCGTACCCTTGCACAAGGAAGGACCGGTCTTTACTATAATCTTGCCCTGCTGGTTTATCCTTAATAGATACATTATATCTAAAAATTTTTGATATAATAGTGTCATTAATGCACAAATCCCCATATGCATCTATTACAATTACTGAAAGTTCTTGACCTGAAGATTCTTGACCTGAAGGTTCTAGACCCGAAATTTCAAACTCTATCTTAAGAGCTGGTTTCAACTGATTTGGCTTATCATTATCATCAACAGGCTTAATTTTAACTTTTTTAATTGCCATTATAATACACCTTTTCTAATATTCCCTCTTGTGTTCTGGATTTGAACTATTCTTGCACATGGGTGAGGAAATGAGCCTGAATTCGCAAGGTTCTAACTCATAGCAGATTATTTATTAGTTCACTATGATTTTATAGGACGTGGAATTATAGTAATTATCCTTTACTACGAAATAGACATTAAATGGACCTGAACCATACATATTTACTGAATACGAAGGTGAGTGGGAAGTATAGTAATGGGGAGGAAACTGGCAGGAATCATTGACATATATATAATAACACATCTCACCATTAACATCACCGCCTGAAGAAACTAGATTCGCATTGAATGTTGTGCAACAGCAAGTTGAATTGTATGAAATGTTAGAGGCTGAAATACTTACTGCCTTTGGCGGATTGTACACCTGTATCTGCTCAGCCTGGGATGAGAAATGGTAATTACCTTGTGAAATTGAGTAATTCACGGAAAGATTCCCTGCAGTTGTTGGCGTTATAGTAATTGCCTTACCGGTGTGCGTAACCCCGAGAGCACAAAAAGTAAGATTATCAGCAGATGTAGACGCAGTGATTTTATCAGATACCCCAGTATCTATACAGCCATGCTGATATGAAAATGAAATGTGCGGAAACGTGTATATTTGGAAAGTTTTTGACGTAGAATATGAGTTATACACTACTTTGAAAGTCAGGCTATGGAGCCCGATGGGAGAAAGGGCACTGGATAGGTCTGCAATCTGGCTAAGGGTACTGGGAAATTTAATAACTTGATTCCCTGTGACTGGCCCTGAGAATAGGATATTGCCATTGGAAATAACCTCATATTCAGCAGTTTTTGATGAATTTACATGGGCAGTAAAGATTGGTACATCGAAGGTATTGTTCATCATACTATTGGAAGTAGAGGTTACGGAAGAAATCTGTATGCCTGGATTAACATATCCCTGGTTGGACAGCACGAAATAAGTACCGGTACCCGCTCCAATAATAACAATCCCGACAATAATTGATAAAATTTTTTTGCTAATCATTTTTGCAACCTGTTTATATTCCCCCTATCACGTTGGATCTGGATCATTTCCTGGACATCGGGAAGTGACCAGGCGTATTTAGTATGCACACATTCATATGTCTGGTCAACTTCACACCAGAGACGGAGAATGTTATTTCCATTGAGCTTAACATAGACAAAAACTACACGGTCATGCCCCAGCAAATCATAATTATGCTCCTCGATAGCCACATGGTCATCTAATACATTGAGGTGCGTTAGGGCGGAAAGGTTCTTGAACTGGTCGGTATAGTTGGGAGGGAGGACATGCCTTCCTGGAAGTTGCCCACCTGAGACTTCCTGTTCCGCTGTTTTTAATCCCTGTGCTATATGTTTGCCTTTGTCAGTTAGCTGGATAGCGTATATGCGGCGACCAAGCCTTTGTTCTTTTATGGATACCAATCCACCATTCTCCAAAAGGGGCAATAATTTATCAATTGTATGCATAGTACTTACCTGTTGTAAATCGGTCTTTTTTGAACTACCATGGTCTAATAAATAGAGGAGAATAGTAGTAGCGTATTTATGAGACAGTATATCTTCGTCTTTATCCATATTCAATTATGACATTTGAAATAGCATATAAATTATATTATACATTCAATAGTCAAAATTGACAATTGATAATATTTATATACAACTATCAAATGTCATATTTGACATTAGATGATTAATATGAAAACTGTAGCAAAAGTGGGTAAGTCTGGGCGTGCCCAGATACCAAATGAGATTCGCGTGAAAATGGGTATTTCAGACGGTGACAGGCTGGTTATTGATATATTAGAGGTGATAAAAGCATGACTTTTGATAGGAGTGAAATTTTTGACAATTCTGGAATGCTGGTTCTGCCTGATAGTGTGATAGATGTCTGGAGGCACGAAGAAAACATTGTCAAGTGCAGCCATTGCGGGTATAGCTACAGGTCTAAGGCAGTATACAAAATAAGGCATACATGCCCAAAATGCAAGGAGGTAATATTATGAATAGCGTTTACATTTCCCGCTTTTTCCGATCTTCTATCTTTTCCATTTCATTTCGTGATGATGCATTTACAAATTCAGAAACAGACCTGTACCCTAATTCTGAATGCCGCTCTATGAATTCTTTAATGTTGAAATATAGCTCTGAGGGGATTTTTACATCTTTGTATGATTTAGCCATGCATGTCATATATTTGACTAGAATAAAAAATATATTAGACATATATGGCGAAATATTTATTAATAGATGTGTATTTAGACATATATGTCTAAAAGAGGGTGCAATATGAAAGTCTGGAAGGATGTCAAAATTCCTGACTCGCTGTTCCAGGAGATTAAATCTGCGATTGCGAACAACGGGAACTACAATTCTGTTTCAGACTTTGCAAGGATTGCTTCCATGAAAGAGCTGGAAAGATTACAGGAGAGTGATGTGCATGGATGAAAGGGAACTAAAGGATTTTCGGAATTTTATGTTTGATGAATTGCGTTTATCGCCTTCCACAATCAACGATACATTAAGGAGATTGCCATATATAGAAAATAAATCAAAATCAATGGAGAGGGATGATTTGCAGGAATTGGTGAGGATAGTATGCGACACAAAGAGCAACAAGACTGCAAATGAGTATATCAAGATAATCAACAGGTGGCTTAGATTCAAGAAGGAAAAGCCCGTGAAATATTTCAAGGAATATGAATCTTTTACTGTAAAAATCTGCACTCCGGATGCAAAGCAAAAACTCTTAATGGCAGCTTCCAGGCAGGGTCCGAGAGAGAAGGCTATATTTTATCTATTGTTTGGCACCGGAGTAAGGCTTGGGGAAGCTGTGAACTTAAAGCACCAGGATATTAAGGAAGACAGGATCTTTGTAACCGGGAAGGGGCAAAAGGAAAGGGAAATATTCCTGCCTCCTGAATCCAGGAATGCGCTGGATGAATACCTTTTAGTAAGGACTCCAGGCAAAACGGCTTCAGACAAGGATTTTCTGTTTACCACAAAACTTGGAAAGAGAATGACCTACGATTATTTCCGCAATCTGTGCAAATGGGTTGCAATGAATGCAGGCGTAAAATTCCACCCCCACATGGCCAGGCACACCTACGCCACGGAGCTGCTGCAGGCCGGGATGGGCGTCGCCTACGTGTCAAAGCTCCTGGGGCACGAAAACCTGTCCTCGACCCAGATTTACCTGCACCCGAGCCAGCAGGACGCGATTTTCCAGGCTTCCCAGATAAATTTATTCGAAAATCAAAATAAAAATAAATACCAGAACCATAATGATTTAGACCATAAGGATAGGTTGGGATTTGGACCCAAGTAGATGAGATCTGCAGTCTCACGCATAGCTTCTCTGCCACCTATCCGTTAATGTGTATTGCAAATCCATATTTATTTTTTTACCGGAATTGCCTGGAGTCCTTACTAAAAGGTATTCATCCAGCGCATTCCTGGATTCAGGAGGCAGGAATATTTCCCTTTCCTTTTGCCCCTTCCCGGTTACAAAGATCCTGTCTTCCT
>JAJZZW010000026.1 GCA_021797385.1 Thermoplasmata archaeon
AATAACCCCTCATGTAGCTGTAGTATCCATATCTTCTTATATCCCTGTTTGATCCAAAAGTGACTGGTTTTGGTGTCATAAAAAACCAATCAATTCCCTGTATTTAACCGTACAGGGGATTTACATTCAATTGAAATTCATGGCAAAATGAATTGTGCAACTGACTTAATACGTCATAAATATTTTTAATGTAAAATATTGTTGTTCTCTGCTTTAGGTCAATGAAAACAATATATTTAAGAATATTTTAATATTTACTGATAATGGATCTTGAAGCTTACAAACAGGAAGGCATTATAGCCAGGAAAAATATAGATGATAATCTGATACGGAAAATAGCAGGTGGAATTGTAAATTCCTTTAATAAGAATGGAAAGCTGATAGTATTCGGCAATGGAGGTTCTGCTGCAGATTCACAGCATTTTGTTGCTGAACTCACAGGCCATTTTACCAAGGAGAGGAAACCGCTGCCGGCACTGGCTCTTACAACAAACACATCAGCACTAACCGCAATAGGAAACGATTATTCATATAAGGAAATATTTTCAAGGCAGGTAAGGGCATTGTGCAATAGCAATGATTACGTTGTAGGAATAAGCACATCAGGAAATTCGGAGAATGTTATATTAGCTCTTGAAGATGCCAATAAAATAGGTGCCTACACACTTGGTTTCACCGGTAAAACAGGAGGAAAACTTAATGGAATGTGCAGGGAGGTTTTCCATGCAGATACAGATACCACATCAGTAATACAGGAGGTGCACATAACAGCAATCCATATGATATGTGCATTGATCGATGAAAAGTACTGACCAAGGATAGTTTTTTATAAATATTTCCATTATCCTGTTATGATCATAACAAAGACCCCGTTGCGGATAGGTCTCGTGGGAGGCAGCACCGATATACCGGAATATTACCGTAAATACGGCGGTTTGCTTGTTTCCGCTGCCATAAACAAGTACATATATATAATTGTAAATAAGAAATTCGATCATAAAATCAGGGTATCATATTCAAAGACAGAAATAGTTGATACAGTTGATGAAATTAAGCATCCCAGCGTGAGGGAGGCAATGAAATTACTGGATATAGATGGTGGAATTGAGATTCTGAGCGTTTCAGATATACCATCAACAGGAACCGGGCTTGGTTCAAGCTCCACATTTCTGGTTGGCCTTCTTAATGCCCTGCACGCATATAAATCAGAATTTGCTAGCAGGAATAAACTTGCAGAGGAAGCAATTGAAATCGAGAGAAATATACTGAGGGAGCCAGGTGGAATGCAGGACCAGTACATGGCTTCCTTTGGTGGCATCAACATGCTCAAATTCAACGAGAACGATTCCGTGTATGTAAATCCGGTTACCCTTGATCACGACAAGCTTGAAAAGCTAAGGGAAAACATGGTATTGCTATATACAGGAATAGACCATAATTCTGGTGAGCTGCATCAGAATATAAGAAAGGAAATATCATCACATCTGGATGAATATGAAAAGATGAAGGGTTATTCACAGGATTTTTACCATTATTTATTCGATATGGACATTGAAAAACTCGGAAAAACACTGAACCAGAACTGGATATGCAAGAAATCACTGTATGAGAAAATATCCACACCCACCATTGATGATTATTATTCCAGAGCAATGGAACTTGGAGCCTATGGTGGGAATCTCATAGGTGCAGGTGGTGGTGGATTCCTTGTATTCATTACAGATAGCTGGAAGAAAAGGAAACTCGACGACCTCGGACTCAGAAATATTGATTTCGATTTTGATTTTGAGGGTTCCAGGATAATTTATTTTTCTGAATAAATTTTGACTTTCTTTCTATCCTGATGCATGGAGGTCCATAGTTTCAAGGTTAAAGGTACAATCGATTTTAGTAGTTAGAATAAAATAGGAGGAAGGTATAGAATAATTATGTATTCGGAATATATTATGGAGCAGGTTTTTGATTTCTTTCAGTATCCTGAGAGCTATGACCGGGCGATGATCAATGCCTCACTTCAAAGGATCACCTGTACAAACGACAATCTAATTTATAATAATAAAAGGGTTGAACCAGAACTAAAATGTACCAAGCAGAATTGCCTGGGATTTTTTCTTGCTAATATTCCGGCAATGATCGTTAATTCCACAGAATTTAGAGATGAACTTCCAGCCAAACTGGAAAAGCTTCGAAAAGATACTCTGGAACTTATAAATCTTGGAAAGTTCAATGAACTGGCGACACTTGATCTATATCTTCTGTTAGAAATGGCCATGCGCTGTGCGTATTCTATATGGCTGGGAAATAGAATTTATATCTCAAAATATGGAAATGATGACATAGTTCTGGAGAATTATGATTATAGGAGACTCAAACTTTATATAAGGCTAAATGGTCTGGGTAGATCCGATATTTACGTTAACGGTGAACCATTTCCCGGGTCAGAAAATTCATTATTACGATGGGCCACCAAATTCGTAGATCGGCCAACAGGGCTTATGTTCAGACTATCACTGAATATACGGAACCTTCTTGCACATGGGGAAAATGAATGGTCTCTGTATCCCGTTGCTGAAAGTGCTAAAATAGCAGCATCAACTGCAGCCAAGCTATTATCAGAAATAGAGCCAGGGAAAATTACCAGAAACCGGGGTACGCACAATTCTGATAAAATTCGTACCCAGAAAAAATACAATGGATTCACAAGCAGAAGGAATTACTGATATCCTACTGTCTTTGTTTAACTATAAAATTCAGTTTTCTGTAATCTTTGTAAACGGCGATACAGCATACATCTGTATAATTTATTGAAAACACCATCGAATCTATACTGTATATTTTGAGGACCCCATTGTTGACTGTTAACATATTTACGCCAGAATATACTGAATCATTAATATATATGTCATAAAAGCCCTTTAAAATATATATTCTGTTAACTGTATTTATAAATTTAGAGTAAATAAATTGATCAAGGGCCTGTTCAATATCACACATACAAAAAGAAATAAAGAGTTAGATATAAACGTTTGTTTAATAAATCATTTTTTATTTTCAAGCTGGTATTTCAATCCGTTGACAAAATTTTCAAATATATCTGTTGCTGTAACTATCCCTATACCGCCCGGAACAGGAGTGATATTTATTATATATTTTTCCAGTACAGAAAAATTAGCATCACCGGTAATTTCTCTTCCGGAATAGTTAATCCCGACATCTATCACTGTAGAATCTGGTTTAACATAATCTTTATCAAGGAATCCAGAAATCCCTACGGCAACAATCACTATATCACTTTCCCTTGAAATTTTTCTGATATCCGGAGTTTTGCTATGACATAGTGTTACTGTATAATCTCTGTTAAGAAGCAGCATTGAAAGCGGACGCCCGACAACCGGAGACCTGTTAATTATACAAACAATTTTACCAGGTACTTTATAATATTCAATAATATCTATCACTGCCCTCGCTGTTGCAGGAGCGATCATCTCATTTTTCATGGACAGATTTCCTTGATTATATGGGGTCATTCCATCTGAATCTTTGTAAAAGCTTATGTTATTAACCGTATTATAAAAATTCAGGCCTGGTGGTAATGGTGATTCTATCATTATCCCATGTATATCATCTCTTCTGTTGAACGTTCTGACGTAGTCTATAAGACTTTTCTGATCTATTGAAGAGAAATTTTTTAATTCAACCTCTACTCCAAGCTTATCTCCACGTTTAATTTTTGAATTGGCATAGATAGTACTGGCAGGATCGTTTCCGATCTGAATCAGCTGAAGCTTTGGTGTTATCTTATATTTATCTCTTATGGCATCAATTTCTGACCTGATCTTTAGCATTTTTTTATTTGCAACTATTTTTCCGTCCAACAACATATTCAGCACCTTCTTGTATCATAAAATGCATTGTCTTAGATTTTACGTACTGTTTATGCATCTATGTACTTTATCCTGAATCTATTGACGCAAATCAATCTATCGAAAAATGGTACATTATTTATTTTATAACTCATATTTAATATGTCATTATTGAATTCCTTATTTTTATTATGTAATTGTACAGCCATTTACCTCTAAAAATATTCTCTTTAATGCCTTTGATGTGTTAATGTTTAGTTTATCACTGTCTATCTTTGTTTTAATAATCACTGCTGGCTGGTACTTTCCTCTCTCTTTAGTTTTGTTTACCTTATCTTTTATTATGTTATTCTTTACTTTTATCCTGTTCATTTATTAGTTCTATTATAACATCATTAAAGCTTTCCCTTGGAGTGTTTTAATTTATTTAATCTATCTATGGTTTTACCATGAACTATTATATTTGTAACCCCATAATATGTATATTTATTTAAAATTCATTCAGGATCAGTACACCATTTTCCCTGTTCAATATAAAATTAACAGTGAAACTCCACAAAATACCTATAATAACATTACCCTAATATATATAATAAGTATGAGCTGTTGATAAATATGGACGCTAATAAAAAATTACAAGAAGTCAACAGGATAATAGTAGAATCTAATAAGGATAACAAAGAATTTACAAGCTCATTTATGAATTTCATGGGCATAACCATGAATTCCGGAGCCCTTGACACTAAAACAAAAGAATTATTGGCCCTTGCTCTGGGAATTGCGGCCAGATGTGAATGGTGCATTTCATATCATGTTAATGAAGCATTTAAGGCAGGTGCAACTAAAAACGAGCTTATGGAAGTGGGCTATGTAACCGTATTAATGTATGGCTCACAGGCACTTATGGAAATGAACAGCTTAGTTGATGCAATAAACCAGTTTGAAAAACAATGAATGTTAATAATCTATTGAGTAAAATCTATAGTTCAGAGACTTATTATGAAGCTGTAGATCAGAAAATAAATGATATAGTTGATATGATCCGCAAAGGTTACTCTTCAGAACGGCTTAACAGGCAAAGAAACCCCGATTTTAAATGTTTATTTGAATTTGCCAAATCTAGAATAAGGGTCTCTCGAAAATTTACATACGCAGGCCACCTATTTCTTGATTATTATTCCTCTATGTATTCAACCCCGGAAATAATAGGAAAATACAGGGCTGCGAGATTAAAGGGGCATTACATTATTGATGCGGGAAGTGGTGCAGGTATGCAAGATATTGTATTTGCCAAGTATTCCCATGTAATAGGTATTGAAATGAATAAATCCAGATATCTAATGGCTCTTCTGAACCGAATTCCATATAAATCCACTGCTAATTTCATAAATGATGATTTTTTCAATTATTCTGGTGATTTCAGAGACTCGATAATATTCAGTGACCCTTTACGCCCATCAAATTCAAAGGAAAAATATTTTTCACAGCTGTCTCCGAATCCCCTTAATTCTATTTCTGTTTCAGATAACATTTTCGGGTATGCTATCGACCTTCCTCCCCATATTAAATGGGAAAATATACTTTTAAAGGGAGAAAAAGAGTATATATCCATAAACGGAAGCCTGAATAGATTAACGGTCTATTCACCATCGCTTTCAAAAGAAGAATCAACTGCTGTTATTCTTCCGGAAAATATAATACATTCTGGTAGGCCGGATGAATTTAAAAAATCATTATCTCATGAATGCAAGAACTTTAAATATCTATATATGCCTGACATTTCCGTAGTATATGCCAAACTTTTGAATGATATTATAGATCCCGACTGGAAAATGATATACTTAGATCAGAAACGGTACGTATTTGCAGGGAATTCTGAATTAAAGACATTTCCGGGTACACAGTATTCTATCATAGATTTTTCTGATGATTTGAATATTGAACATAGTCTTGCAAAATATGATGGAGGGAAAGTATTTTTCAGATTCAATATGGAACCTGATGAAATGTATATGCACAAAAACGCGCTGGAAAAAAATCTGAAAGGGAACAAGAATATGTATGTATTCAAATCCGGAAATGGATATATAATCACTGAGAAATTAGAATAAAGTACGGGCCATCTTATTTTGAAAATCCATGAACCTGCTATAAAAATAATTTTTAAATATCTTTTTATAGAATTTAGCAATTTCTTGTGACAAATATGTTAGAATTTTATTCTAAGGCCAGATTACCGACCAGATTCGGCTCATTCGAAATATACGTTTTCAAAAATGATGAAAATATGGACCACGCCGTTCTTGTACATGGAAACGTGGAGGGAAAAGAGAATGTGCCTGTAAGAATTCATTCTGAGTGCCTGACTGGAGACGTTTTTGGGTCGATGAGATGCGATTGCAGGGATCAATTATTGACATCAATGAGATATATAGGCAAGCAGGATTATGGTATGCTCATATATTTAAGACAGGAAGGCAGAGGCATAGGACTTCTGAATAAAATCAGGGCATATCATCTTGAAGATACAGGATTGGATACGGTAGAGGCAAATGTGGAGCAGGGGCTTCCTGCAGACAACAGAAAGTACAATTTTGCTGCAGACGTTATAAAATATTTTAAAATAGAGTCTGTTCAGATAATGACCAATAATCCTGAAAAAATTAAATTCCTAGAAGACAACGGAATAAAAATAGTGAAAAGAATTCCTGTTATCATTGAACCCACAGAATTTGATAAATTTTATTTGGAGACAAAGAAAGATAAAATGGGACATCTACTCTGATAATTAGAATAACCTATGGAATTTATTTGTATACACTGGATTTGTATTGATTTTAAACTACAAAGAAAATAATTATGTGGAAGCTCGTGGTATTGAAAAACATAATATATGGCTAATAATTATAGGTATATGGGAGATAGCCTGGCTGATATTGAAATATCTAAGGACGGTGAAATTTACTATGTACGCATGACTTTACCCACAGGTGAAGTGGTCAGCATGGAAAATGAAAACTTTGAAGAAATACTTGAAGAAATAGCAAACGACCTGCAGGATAGATATCCTGCATAAAATGCGGGGATGGCCCAGTGGTACGGCGGCAGCCTGCTAAGCTGTTTCTCGAAATGAGAGCATGGGTTCAAATCCCATTCCCCGCGCATATTCTTTTAAGTAATAGGATCAAAACAATTTTTGAGACTTTATATGTTTAGAATCCACCCAGCAGAAAGCATGCCATACCCCAGATCATTGCTATCTTTGATACTTTCTGGCCCTTTGATATATTTGTATAAATATAAATGATAGTAAGTGCAAACAGAAAATCGTCTATAAAAACCGCATAAAGATAGTACACTGACAATATGTGAAAATAATAGGGAAGGAAGGAAATAAGAATAGTGATAATCACAAATATAGATGAGATTATTTTGGCATTCTGAATTCCTATTCTCTTTGGAAGTGTATTCCTATCTACATCACCTCTAACATCCTCGATATCCTTCATAATTTCCCTTGACATATTGGAGAAGAAAGCCAGTAAAAATAACAGTACCATCTTTGACAGTGTATTGGTAATAAAACCACCATAGAGAAATATCATCCCAATCAGAAGGCTTATTGTTACGTTTCCTGGTAGTCCCATTTTTTTAGTTTTAAATTCGTAACCAACAAGGAGTAATTCAGCTAATACCACCACAGAACTTATAAGCAAAGATACAAATAGGGATACTAGAAAACCTCCAATAAAAAAAGAAAGAGCCATATAATAAGCCAACTGTTTTGATATTGTACCAGAAGGCAATGGTCTCTCTGGATGGTTGTATTTATCTGTTTCCAGATCACTTATATCGTTGATAATATTCCCACCAGCAGTGACAAGAAATACACTTATAGCACCGAGGGAAATAGGAATTAAAAAATTTAAAATGTGTATATTTACAGCTATAAAACCTACTATGTATATTGAAAAGAAACCCATGAAGCCATTTACTGGCCTTGTGATCTTTAACCATTTATTCATTTACAACCCTATATTTGCATTAATAAAATATTTTACTTAAGATGAAAATAATAAAAATCTAAATTTTCATTTATGCCAAAAATAAATACAATAAAAACATGCAAACATTTATAAATAAAATTTTGTTTACACTATTATGGATATTTCAGGTTACGTATTATTGATAATAGCTTTCATTGATGGTTTGCTGTTTGGATTGGCGATTAAGAAGGGTATAGTATCTGCCATATTATTAATAATAGCGTTTGTACTGGCGGGTTATGCAGGGCTGGCTTTCATACCTAAGATTTCGTTGAGTGAAATTTCTTCGTACGCAACAAAATTTATTTTTGATAATATCAGTAAGGCGCCAGGCCTGATTGGTCTCGGTCATATAGGTGCCATCACAATTGTAACAGTCTTATTCCTTGTGGGATTAGGCCTGGGCATATGGAAAGGATAAATTATTAATATGGTATTATTTAGATATTTTCTATTTATTTAGTAGAATTTTTTTCTTTTATCGATATTCTTCCAGTATTTCCGGGAATGAATCTATATAAAAATAATTGGTGTTAAAATGCCCGGCAGAGTATTCCTTAAACGTATGCATTACACCGCCTTTTTCAAGCGCGTTATGAATTATCCCCATCCCTATGTTTATCCTGAACTCATCACGATTTCCAGTCTGCAAGATTATTTTTTTTCCCTTTAACTGATCGATTTCATTTACAAGTCGATTAACAGGATCGAATTTCATCCATCTATCCCATACATCAGAGATTAGCTCTCCAGTTTCCATGGAAAATGGAAGGTCTATTTCTGTACCCCTAGGTGAATAAGACGCAGCCATGGCTATAACGTTATATGCCGTCAACTGGTTCTGTGTATGTGTAAAGCTTTTTCTATATTCTTCAATAAACTTCTTCAAGCCCGATTCCCTGATCTCCATAAAGGCTACTGCAAAATCAGGCATATAACAGTAAGAAAAATAAGAATCACCAGAAACATCTATAAATCCACTGTAAATTTCCGGATGATGCATTACGAGGGAAATTGAACCGAATCCGCCGGAGGATTTTCCAAAAAGATATGTGTCTCTCCTGCCGTATTTCGTTTTTATATATTTTGTCAGGTCCTTAGTAATATAGGTCTTATAATTTCCTATAGCAGTAGAATCTACAAATTGATTGCCACCAAACTTTGTCATAGTATCCGGTAAGACAATTATAAAACTAAATTTATCCTGAAGCCTAATAATTAAGTCTATAAAATCGAAGCTGGTATAATTTTTGTTCAAAAAGCTGTTGCCTGAACCGAAAAATCCAGGAAGTCCGATAAGAACAGGGGTTTTATTATTAACCTTATTTTCTATCGTTATTATTTTTCTTATAGCCGGGTCGCCCAGTGGATTGTTTTCCAAAGAGGGTACTAGTATTTCCTCCTGTTCAATTTTATACATACTAGTAAATGTTATTTCAATATAAAGATTTCACCACCTTTGGAAGTCTATAAAAATTACAGGAATAATATAACAAAGTTTATTAATGACAATATTTATTACTGAGTAAGGAGGTGCATCAATGGTCAATTTCACAATTCATTATGATGATGACGATGATGATGAAGAAGACGACGATGATGATGAATGATTTGTCTATATCGTTCCAGTGAATAAACTCATAATTTTCATATTATTGGATATTCGGTCAATTACCGGATATTAAAGCATCGGAACCTGTAGCCTTGTAAATCAGATGGTTATAGGGAATACTTTTCATTATGGACATATTGGCTTTTTGCCCGCTTTTCAACGAAATACCATATTCTGCTTCATTTGAATGCACACAATTTAAGAATCTAAAACTGTTTTTTTTGTTGCTCTGTTTTTTTCTATTTATGATATATATGGTATTCCGGAATCATATATCCAGATTCTATTTTCAACAGAGGATAACATTTTCCCATTCTTTATAATTCATAAGGTTTTAAAATTGACAGACAGGAATTGTATATATACCATGATAACCATCGTGAGCTACATTTATACAGTAAATCTTTCATTTACGGTTAGATCAAGGCATTTATCCCAGAGCAATACTTTTGGCTATTAAATGATCTGCATAAAATTAAATTAACATAATAATATTAATAAATATACTGATGGGCGATATCCTTTTAAAAAAAATTCTGGAAGTATTAAAAATTCCTGAAGCTTTTGCAAACGGGCTCGGGGGTATCGGGTTAGATCCAGGAAGTTTAAGCATTAAAGAAATGGTGACCTCTAAAGGGGTTTGTTAACATGGTTAACAGAAACCATAACCTGTTTATCCTAATAAACTTAAATAAAGAATCGGAATTTACCTCCATGGATATAGTAATTGTTGGTGGTGGTGCAGCAGGTATGTCGGCAGCCTCCAAGGCCAGACGTATGGACTCCAGCGCCAGGATAACGGTAATAGAAAAGACGGGATATGTATCTTATGCTGAATGCGGTATGCCCTATTATCTTGCAGGTTATTTCCAGGATTTTAACGATTTACTACATTATCCTGTGAAGGAATTCACTGAACATAGGGGAATAAATGTAATTACAAATTCTACTGTAACCTCCATAAAGCCCGGGAAGAAATATATTGATACAGATAATAAGAGCTATAAGTATGATAAACTTGTACTTGCCACAGGTGCAATACCCAATATACCAGATGAATTCAGGGAATACGGCACATCACTGAGAAATATGGAAAGTGCAATTTCCATGAACAGTGAACTATCCGGAATAAGCGATGTAACAGTTATAGGAGCAGGGGTTCTTGGTACAGAATTATTTTCATTGCTGTCAAAAAAATACCATGTTAAATTGATATCAAAACATGAATATCTACTCCCACATCTAGATCCCGACATGGGAAACGTGCTGAACAGCCTTGTTAAGGAAAATAATAAAGATATTGAATATAACTCTGTTCCATTATCGATTTCGAAAATCCAGGGAAAATATAAAATTAACACAACCATTGGATCATTTTACAGCGATTATGTAATCTTCGCTACAGGGATAAAACCATCAGTGGATCTGGCTGAAAAGGCGGGTATTGAATTAACCAATGACAGGCTAATAAAGACAAATGAATATTTACAGACTTCCGACCCTGATATATATGCCGGTGGTGATAATGTGGCAACAAAGAACCATATTACCGGCTATTACGGTTATTATCCGCTTGCGCAGGTTGCTAACAAGATGGGTAGAACGATAGGAATTAATATTTACGGTAATAAAAGGAGATTCCCCGGTGCACTTGGAACCACAATAATCAATGTCTTCGGATATCAGGTCGGGTACACAGGAATCAATACAGCTACCGCCCGGAAACTGGGAATTAATTTTGACAGTGTCTTTATAAAAGCTAAAGATAAATCAGATTACCTGCATGGATCAGATGTGTATATAAAAATAATTTTCGAAAAGGAATCGGGAAGGCTTCTCGGGTCCCAGATTATAGGAAAGGAAAATTCGGCTTGGAGGCTGAACGTTATGGCCACGATATTGTATAGTAATATGACCCTCTATGATACCCTATACAATGATATGGGCTATGAGCCCGAATACGGGCCGGTGTGGGATCCTATTATCATAGCTGCAAGCCTTGGCCTAGACAAAATGGATGATCATGTATGAAAGGATAACCATTCCTATTAAAAACACGATAAAGCCAAGTAAAAATCTGAACATTTTTTTATTATATATTACAAATAGAAAGAAATTCACAATTTCACGCATTTTCAATTTTGACTTTCCCTCAGTTCTCTTCACAAAAACTACCGGATATTCTGTTATCTTAAATCCAGCTTGATTCAATCTATTCACTATATCTACCTGACCAACGTACCCATTCTCAATATCTATTTGCTTTCCTATGAAATTACATGCCCGTCTGCTGTACACCCTAAACCCTGAAGTACAGTCATGTAAATGAATATCAAATGATATTCTGAAGAGTGTGTTGGCTATTTTACTTATTATCTGTCTGATAAGCTCATCGTTGGTGATTCCACTCTCCATATATCTGGATCCTATAACGAGGTCCGATGAAGTGTTTATGGCTTTTTCTACCATTTTAGGAACATCTTCCGGTTTGTGGGAAAGATCCGCATCCATAACAACAACGTAATCGGAATCGGTAAGTCTCATGCCGTCTATCTCTGCACTAATTAAGCCCAATCTTCCATGCCTTATAAGGAAATGTACTTCCGGATATTCTTTTTTTAGCATTTCGGTTCCATCTTCGGACATGTCGTCTATAACATATATTGAATTTACATTTTCACTCTTCAATGCCTGTATAAGTCTTTTCAGGTTTTCTCTCTCATTGAGGGCAGGTACAACGACTGAAGCATTTAATGTCATAAACTTCACTGTATAATTTTATTTAATTTAAAATGTTTGAATTTTATATATTACTATTAAGAACATGTACACCAATGCTTAAATTCAAACTTACAGGTTTTTTAAAGGCATGGATAACAATATTCCTATATAAAGACATCCAGATCATTAACTGGAAGTTATGCTAACATTTTCTCCTATTGAACTATTTTTTCTGCTTTTAGTTCAAGTATATCCATTCTGATATCTTCAATCCGGGTTAATCTACCTCCTACTGTAAAAACACGTTCGTCTGTTTCGATAAGATAAGAGTTTTTGTATCCGGGAATAACGTCGGTACCTTTGATGTGTCCTTCAATATCAACTGTGCCATTCTGGGTATCCCCTATAACGTGACCTGTAAGCCGGTAGCCGTTGTTCATGAAAACGTTTATGGCCTCACAGGATATCCACGATGTTTTAAAATCCCATGCATCCCTGATCTGGAATTTGGATATGTAAATGGATGGTTTCCATACAATGTTATAATAATAATAGTTTATAATATGAATCATCTCCTCTTCCTGGAAGTCTATTGCATATTTGGTTTTAGTGCTTATGTTATCAACATATACTATGGCTTCATCACGATCCTTTATTATGACCTCTGGAGATATTCCGGGACGCCGCTTGATCACGGCTCGGGATATAAGTTCTGAGATATCGTATCTATCTGAATCTGGAAATATAGTTATAATTACAGATATGCCGCGTTCAGCGGCTTCTAAAAGGTATTTATCCAGATATTTAAGTAAAGGCAGTCTTAATGAAACTATAATTTCAGTCTGTGCATTCAAGAGCATGTTTTTCATCTGCTCTCTGATAAGATTGATATTATCCATATACCAGAGGTAGGGATTGTATTTTGTTGTCTCCGGTTCTGAGCTTTTAATATAGTCGGAAAGTTCATCCCTGTATGATGTCATTTCTCCAATAATCCTCGTAAGTGCGACATCAACTGGAACTGCCCTGTAAATTTTTTTCTTGCCTGGACTGATTTCAATTAAACCTTTTGTAAACAAATTATTGAACAGGTCGTATACTCTGGGTTGCGGTACTCCCGCTGTAGATACAATAGAAGTTGAAGTTTGCGGTCCATTTAATAATAAGGTCTTATAAACTTTTATTTCATAGGGTGATAATCCAAACTTTGATAATTTTTCGAATAATTCTTCACCAGTCATATAGGTTTATTTCAAAGATATAAATAAATATTTATATTTGGTAATAAAAAATTAAAGTTTTCCTATATCTCTTACTATGTTTATATCCAATGGAGATTCCCCAGGGGTCCAGTCAGCAGGTATTGCACACATATGACCGGCTTCCTCAGGAGTATCACGCAATGTTTTTAAACCCATAAATGCACCATATATATGCCTTACATCCTTACCCAATCCATTGTTAAACATTGCCTCGTACTGTATGTTTCCATCTGGATCAATGATTACAATGCCTCTCTGAGCCTGGTATCCTTTAGAATCCAAGAATCCGTAATCCTTTGCAATCTCTTTTGTGTAATCATCTATGAGAGGTATTTTGCTCTTGCTCACTCTGGGAGATGTGTCACACCAAGCCTTGTGCGAGAATACAGAATCCTCACTAATACCAAAAACTTGGGCACCATCCTTGCGAAACTGGTCGTATGACCCCATGAGTGCTTCAATATCGGTTGCACAGACAAAGGTAAAATCTCCCGGGTAAAATGTAAGAATAACCCATTTACCTTTATAGTCTGATAACTTAATCTTCTTTATCTCCTTCTTCTCTGGAAAATATGTATCTGTTTCAAAATCCGGTGCTGAATCTCCTATCTGTAACATTGTTATCCATAATAAATAATTATATCTTATATTAATTTAACTGATTTATGATTGTTTTTATAGTTAAAATATAATTAAATCAATAAGTTTAGAAGTATTTATTTATCCAGAATTTAAAGTATTTATTAATATTTTGTAGCTTGCAAGAGAATCATTTCAAGTGGTATTCCTTGGCTTTATACAAAGAATTATATATAGCTTAATATATATTCTACTATGGTGAATTCAAAAAAACAGCTCGAGGAGTTTCAAGCACAGATAGAGAAAATGCATGATAATATGAAAATTATGGCCGGTGATAATGAAAAATTGAAATCACATGTGGAAGAGCTGGAAAATAAAATAGCTTATGACAATAAAGTTGAACAAGAACTTCAGCAAGAAAATGAAACAGTCAAGCAATCTTTACTTAATGCAAATGAGGCTCTAGAGGCTTCTAAGCAGGAAGTTCAGAATCTGGAACAGGAACTTGAAGAAAAAAATACTGAAATAGAAAAAAATAGTAATGTTGTAGCAGAAAATCGCCAGCTCCGGGATGATCTGGAAAACGCTACCGCTTCAGCCCAGGATACCATAATGGAACTTAAACAGGAAGTCGAAGAAAAAAATAAGTCCATAACAGATATGCAAATAAAGATAAAAGAAATAGAAAAAATTAACTCTGATTTTACTTTGGCAAGTAAAAAGCTTGAATCAAGAATCAATAACCTTGAACATGGACTGGAAGAAAAAAATGATATTATTGCAGAAATTAAAATGAAAAATTATGACCTTGAACAGAAAATACAAATGCACGAACTCAGAGAGAGATCACTGGATGATACCATAGAATTCCTTAAGTCTGCAAATGATAATTTTAAGGGTTTACTGGAAAAATATAGATTCCTGGTAGAAAACAATATGACCGTCAAAAGAAGAACAATTTCTACAAAAAAACCGGTAAAACCCACTAAAAAATAATTACAACGAGATTTTTTAAATAATTAAACCCTTGAGAATAAATACATATTTAAATTATTTAACTAATTTTATAGTTTTTAACATTAAATATGGCAATTTTAGCTCACCGTTGCAGTTAGACAATATTGTTGTATCTGTCCTTATCACTTCTACTTCAGTATCAGGATACATACCGAGATCAGCCATCTTCTTCAATACAGATGTATCTTCGTAAACAATTCTACTGATTTTGTACCTCCCAGAGACTGCCTGTAAGGGGTTGATGTCGTTTATCTTAGCTATGTTATAAATTATATTTCCATGGGGACATTTCATTGGATTACCGAGGTTTTTAATAAAATTATCAAAATATTTATCTTCTATGGTATGTTCAATATCCATAACTGCCGAATGGGAATATTCCCATGGAACCTCTAGCATCTTTACGGCAAATACCTCCGAGATCCTATGTTTTTTGATTATTGGTATGGCCATAGCATAGCCATTTCCTGTCAATGTTATGTTTCTACCATCTTTCTTTATTAACTTCTTTTTTTCCAGTTTAACGAGATATTCTGATACAGTGGCCATTGAAACGTTTAGGTCTTTACTTATCTGATGTTCATTCACCAGGTCAAAGGCTTCAGATAATGAAAAAATCGTTTTTACGTAATCTTCCTCATTATTTTTGAAATTCATAGATGACAATTAGGTATGCTTAATTAAATCTTTTGATTTGAATATACCACAGAAATTTGTCTACGACCCATCAATGGTCTTTATCTGGGTTTGATTAGGATATATTCTGAATCTATATGCGGTCTTATATTCCATGTATATCATTAGTATGGAATGAATATTTATAAGCATTCTCCCCCGATTGCCAGAGATTCATCCACATCATAAATTCAGTGGCTTTCTTTCCGGTATATTCCTATGAAAAACCTATACTTAACAATCTTTTATGCCTCCCCGGTATATTAAATTTGCTGAATCGTTACTCACATT
>JAJZZW010000169.1 GCA_021797385.1 Thermoplasmata archaeon
TTATGTTACTGTAACAGGTGATAATAATACACAGTATCTTGAAACAAATGATCTTGCTGACCCTAATACAACATCCTATGAAACATCCAGTGACAGCAGTGTAGTAAGGATTAATGCAACTGAGAATCTGAATGGCTATGAATTCAGCATCTCAGATATGAATGATTATGTAAGGAATGGTGTTTATAATTTCACTGTTAAGGTATCTGCAGGTAAGTTATATGATATGTTCTATATTGACACTGTTGAGGAGAGTGCTGTGTACGGTTTTATGGCGTATCATAATTCTTCTATGCCAGATAAAAACTTATCATGTAATATAATTGCTTACGATTCAAATAATTCCGAATTTTACGATGTACACATAATTGACGGTTATTATTATTTCTTTGTGGATAGAGAGTCGAACTATTCATTTTATTACTTTGATAATGGGGCACTTCATCCACTTAAGGTTTATACAAACTATGCCAACGCAAATAACAATTATGTGATTACAGGAAACAATATAGAATCAATACATCTAGAATTTATGAACCCAATGTGATGAGCTATGAGTATCAAATCCCATTATAAGATGATAATTTCGATTATGGTATCGGTCAAATAACCTAGAGAACCTTTATCTGAGATTTTATGATTTCACCTGCAGCATCCAGAAATTGCTTTTCCCTGCCACGTGGTATAACACCACCGGCTGCTATATCATGCCCACCTCCTGAACCACCTGCTGCTGCACAGGCAGATTTCATCACCTCTGATAGATTCAGTCCCCTTGAAACTGCGTATCGGGAACCTCTCGATGAAATTTTGATATCGTCAGTGCCGGTATTGAATCCTATTACAGGCTTATCAGGTTTTACTGTATACAGTGCTATGGCACCTGATATTGGCCCAGCCATTTCTGATTCCGGGGCATAGAAGTATCTAAGGTATTTTTCCTCCTTTAAATCGCTTTTCGCCCGGTATATGTAATCTATCAATTTTGTTTTGAATATTTTTGCATTTCCGATCATCTCTGCCGATACGCTATTATCACCTAAAAAATACTGTACAGGAAGCGATTGCATGCCTATTCTTGCATTTCCATCAATAATTGAGTTCAGTTCCTTGGATGAAAATCCTATATCGTCAAAGTAAAGAACATCCCCTTCAAGGTATTTTATTGCATCTGAACCAACACTGTTTTCAAGCATTTTCAGTGCGAGCATATTTGCTAGTGCCTTATTTTCGTCGGTTGTCAGATCTATAACATTTTTCTCCGGGTTTATTTTTATTTTTTCCAGGAATTCCTTAACCGTATCAGGGTGCCCAGTCAATCCAGTAAAGAACGGGTCTATAGAATATGTTATGGCATCCATGAGATTACCTTCCATATTCAATGTATGGTGCGTCTGGTATAAATTGTATTCATCAAACAGTTTCTTATTTATGCCAGAAAGACCGCCAATATCCTGCTTATCCGCCATAACACCGGACATAAAGAATGGAAACAGATCCCTGTTGTTTTCATCCATAACAAGTGCAAACATATACGCCATGGTTGCCCCGCATGCCTCTCTGGTTCCATTGATACCGTAATCCCTTGCATTAATATTAATTCCCAATGTTTCTGCTTTATTGTAGAAGTGGTGATCCAGAATTATGAAATTTGTATGACCGGATATTGCAGGAATTTGGGATGATCCTGCATCAACTATTATATTGAGAATATCCGCCTCTTCCTCATAAAGGACGCGGAAACCCTCATTGTCAAGGTTTTTTATATATGATAAATGGTACTTTATATCGAGCCGATCAAGCATTTTCAAAAGAATAATAGAAGAACTTACACCATCTCCATCATAATGTGCCAGTACACGGATATATTTTTCTGCCCTGACCTTTTCAGTGGCATCATGCAGGGCGTTGTAGAGTTCTTCACCTGTTATATCAAAAATCATAGAACTCTTTTCAGGGACCAGTCTGCAGGCAATCTGCCGGTTCTCTTGTAATATCTCATAAGACGTAGAATTTTTGACATTATAAGCTGGCTTCCCCTTGTGTTGCTGATATCCTTTTTATTCAATAGAAGATGCTTTGATACATTTTTGTATCTCTTTATTAAGAATGCAAGGTCCTCCGGCATATCTTCCTTTATTCCATTCTCCTCCAATATTTTCCCCATCTTCTGGTGAAGTACCTGTCTCACACCGGGAACGGCGTACTGATCCCTGAGTCTTATGCCTATCATTGATTTTGATAATCCATCCTTCCTGAATTTTAATATTTCTTCCTTTATTTCATCATCGTTCTGCATCCATGACGGCCTTTCCTCAAGTACCAATCTTCTGGATCCTGATTTTCCTCTCTTTCTTGTGTGCATTCGTGCCATTGAAATCCATAGTGTATTATTATTATAAATTTATTCTTTTTGTTTTTATAACCAGAATGGAGAGAATAATTATATCAAGTTGATATTTCATAAGAGTCATTCTACCAGTGATATGAATCGTTCGTACTGGGATATTACCTCCATTCCAACAGACCATATGGTAAGCTCTTCATTAAATATCCTGTATGCACTGAAATTACTGTAAATATCAGAAATATAATCGCCCTGTGAAAAGCCGCCTATGACAACATTCAAATTTTCATTATCTATAATTTTGGACAATCTGGATTCTTTCCCATCCGGTGAGAGTGCTATGGTCTCACCGTCCAGACCTTTCAAAAAGGGTATGAGTTTTTCTTCTCTCATAGAGAGAAGTTCCGTTCCATTATACTCTATGGATCTTTTCCTGAAAAGATCCTCAATGAGTCCCTGAAAACGGTTATATGACCTTGGAAGGTTTGTTTCCCCGTCAATATGTATAATAAAATTGTCTCTTGTATGTATGAAAATTTCTAAGCCTTTGTTTTTATTCAGTATGGATTCTGTTGCCATTTCCAGAAATAGGTACACTATATCTGGTCTGCCCCTGCGATTGGATTCACCCGGATAGTATTTTTCAATTGATGTGTGCATATAATTGGAATCCAGCAACATTTCGGATGGTTTTTTGTGATTTTTTTCTGCCATATTTCTTATGGCACGATCTTTGCACATTTTCTCCGGTATAAGCTGCAATTCTGCATCCGCTATAATGAGTCTCAGCATTATTTTGTATGGCAATTCAGGATTTACTGTTTTCTATTAACCTTATTCTTTTTTCGGTTGATGGATGGTCTAAACTTAATGATTTCATGACATTTTCCGGTATTTTATCTATTTCCGATATGCGCTTTAACCCCTCTATGAGATATTCCTTATTCACGTATTTTACAGCATTTAGATCCGCCTGAACCTCGTTATGCCTTTTGATTGCCGGGACAACAAGCCCGATAAAAAGAAGTAATATCAGGAACAGTAGCGGAGTGGTATAGAACAAAATTGGATTTGTCGATGTAATAGCAAGAGAAATAATGTTGAGCATAACAATAAAGAACAGAAAATTTATGAATATAGTTTTCTGATTATGCCTCAGCTTAATGTGTGATAGTTCATGAGCAAGAACACCTATGAGCTCATTATAATCCAGAACATTCATAAGATAGCTTGTTATGAAAACATATGATTCCCTCCTGTTAACCT
>JAJZZW010000170.1 GCA_021797385.1 Thermoplasmata archaeon
TATACGTATTAATATATTTTCAATAATATATTTATTGTTGCAGGTCATTATGTATTCTGAATTTCCGCGGGATATACATTATTTCAGTCAAATATGCCTTAAGTCCAGTTCAACCGTGGGATTTTTCGCCTGAAGCTCTCTGATTTCATTGAGGGAGAAATGGAAAAACCTATCAGATACCAGTATCAGGGTTGTGAAACCACGTTTTGCCGCCTCAAAAGCAGAATTTACCGATGCGTATTCGAAGTCTGGCTTTATTTCAAGAATGTCAATAAGTGTTTTTGCCATTTCACCGGTGATTCCTATAAAATCAAAATTTATGGCTTTAATATAATTGTTTACAGTCTCGCCAAGGTTCTTCATATCAGTTGTTTTCTCAACATTATTGAACGCTAATATTATTATTTTGGATTTTTTTATTTTGATAATTTCCCTTACGGCAGTCACTCCGGTGCATTCATTTTTTTTTGAATTTTTTACTGTGATACCGTTGGCTCCGCTACCTGTATAGGCCCCGGCATGAAGATAGCCATTAGCCATATACAGTGATACTTTCTGGCCTGACATAAGTTCCTGGTCAGATATCACCTCCCACACAAGTGAAGAATCTATACTGATAAGGCTGCTATGAACAAAATCTTCTATGTAGTTAAGGCCGTTATAAAGAAAATCAAAGCCCTCTTTTGTTATATTGTTTTTTTCATCTACGAATCCTTTTTCTCTGAGAATTTTTATGTGATAAACAACACCCTGGAGTGTTATATCAAGCTCCTTTGATATTTCTGAAGGTCTGGTCTTGCCGTTTTTTATATTCAGTAAAATCATCAACTGAGAAATAAGAGCCTGCTCAATTTTCATCTTTGTATATATAAATATATATATTATAATTTTTCCTGTGGCATTATCCTAGATTATTCTGTATTCTCTCAATTTATCTGAAAAAAATGATACCTCGTCAGGGATGTTCCTGCTGTAATAAATGGCTGATACCACTGCAATTCCTGAAATTCTATATTTAAGAAGCATATCAACGTTATTCCTGTTAATTCCGCCTATAACAAATACAGGAATAGTAATTCCATCCAGGTTATCTAGAATATTTATATCGCACATGGTTGCATCCTCCTTTGTCTGTGTACTGAAAAATGATCCGAATGCCACGTAATCTGTACCGAGTTTCTGGAACTTTATTGCATCTTTTATACTACCGTATGTGGAAACGCCTATGATTTTTCCCGGAAATCTGGATTTTATATATTCAAATGGAACATCGTCCTTCCCTATGTGGATACCGTCTGCATCCAGCATGTCCATTAAAACAGGATCATCGTCAACAATGAAGGGAATTCCGTATTCCCTGCACATTCCCCTCAGTCTTCCACCTATATGGAGTTTTTCCCGGAATGATGATTTTTTGTCCCTGTACTGTAAAACATTAATACCGCTCTTTAATGCCTCCTCAGTGGCATGGAAGATCCATTCACCGGTATATTCCGGCGTGACAAGGTAAAGCCCCCTTATATTCATTTTAGACCCCTTTTAATGCCTTCCGATACTGCATTCCATAACTGATCATCTTCAGGATCTATATTATATTCTTTGTTATCCCTGATCAACTTTATCCCTTCGCTCTTCTCTGTAACCTCTCCTATGATGTTTGAATTAAATCCAGAATTTCTCAACTTTTCCATGAATTCCACTGCATATCTGGATTTAACTGTTAATAGTAGTGTTCCCTCACTTATGGACCTCATGGGATTTATGTTAAAAAGTGAGCATATCTTTTCAATATCCTTATTAATAATAATATTATCATAATCTATTCTTATTCCATTTTCCGAAGCATACCCGATCTCGTAAACCGAATTTAAAAGCCCGCCCTCGGTTGCATCATGCATTGACGTGATTTTATCTCCAATGCCGAAATCTATTGCCAGTAATTCCTCCGGTACACATGTCATTGTATAAAATTTATCCTGTATAGATTTTAGCGTTTCACTTCCCAGGTGGTTCTTTACATATTCAGGAAATGTGTATGCGAGTATGACAGATGCTTCCAGACCGCAGCTTCTTGACATTATAATTGAATCGCCAGCAGCTGCATTTTCTGTTGTTATATACTTATCTCCTGTGCCCATGAGTGTGATTCCACCGATCATGGGAAACGAAACACCTGCATATCTTGCTGTGTGTCCGGTGACAACCTCTATGTTATATTTTTTGCATTCTTCATGTATAACATTCCAGATTTCATTGAACTGATCGTCAGTGATTTTCTTCGGCAGATTCAAGTCAATGCTCATATATTCTGCCCTTATTCCAGATGTGTATAGATCGGATGCAAGAATATGAAATGCGAACCATGCTGCTTTCTTTAAACCGAATGAGACATCAATGTAAATGGGGTCTGTAGTTACCGCCATGTATCCACCACTGATTTCTATAATTCCAACATCGACACCGTTACGGGGAGGAACTACAACGTCCCTTCTTACAGCTCCGGTTTTGTTAATTATATTATCCTCAAAAAATTTCCTCGATATTTTACCTGTCATTTTATCGCCCAGAAATGTGAAAGCGAACCATAACCATTTCCCATGGGAAATGAATTTTTTATGGCACCTTCTATATACTTTCTTGCAAGAGAGATGGAATCATAGAGATTCTTGCCTGCAGCCAGATATGATGCTATGGAAGCGGATAATGTATCACCGGTTCCGTGTGTATTTCTTGTATCTATCCTTATGTCTGAAAATTCACTGTATTCTTTTCCATCGTAGAGTATATCTGTGGACAAATTCCCGCCGGAATGGCCGCCTTTCACCAGAACAGCCGAACCGGTTATTTCAAATATTTTCTTTGCTGCAATTCTGGCATCTTCAATGGTGTCAATTTTCATGGATGAAATAACCTCGCTTTCCGGTATATTAGGAGTAATCAAGGTTGCAATTTTCATCAGTTTGTGAACCATTGTAAATACAGCATCCTCTTTCAGTAATCTGGCATTTGTCTTTGAAACCATTACCGGGTCCACAACAATGTTGTGTACATCATACTGCAGAAATTTTTCCGTTACAGCTGATATTATCCGTTCTGAATAAAGCATTCCGGTTTTGGCTGCATCTGTACCTATATCCTCCATTATGGCATCGAACTGATCGTTAATGAAATATAGCGGGACCTCGTAAATGGATTTTACCGTTACACTGTTCTGTGCTGTAAGTGAAACGACGACAGCCGTTCCGAAAACCTTCATTGCTGTAAATGTTTTTAAATCAGCCATAATCCCTGCGCCACCACCTGAATCGGTGGAGGCTACAGCCATAACCCTTGAAACCATAATACTAATATAAATTTACATTATTTAAAAAATACGGAAAATCCAATTTGAGAGTAGGCATTCAATCAGACTCTCCGCATGTCCGACTAATAGCAGTGACTATAATTGTTGAATCCTGTAACAATTAGAAATAATGAAATCATAGTGCCATCCAGAGTTAAAATCGGGGGAATTAATTCTGAGTTATGAGAAACAAAACAATCCCCCAGATAAATAATGTTAATGCAGTTAAAAAGTTTTTCT
>JAJZZW010000171.1 GCA_021797385.1 Thermoplasmata archaeon
GCTGACAACATACGGTGCTGCAAATATTACCGGTGTAGGGGTTGATGCTTTCAATATAGTTCTAATAATCTCCGGCTTCATCATACTTATTCTCTTTATTTCCATAGAAAAAAAAGTGAAAAATCCTATTATAAATATGAAAGTTTTCACTAACAGGATATTCAATTTTTCCCTTTTTGCATCATTTTTTGAGAGTATGGGATATTTATCTGTTATTTTTATAGTTATAATGTATCTTCAGGGCATACGGGGTTTGAGCCCGCTGGACGCATCCTTACTGCTTGTACCGGGATACGTGCTGGGTGCATGTATAGCACCCTTTGCCGGAAGGCTTACCGACAAAATAGGGGCGAGGATACCTGCAACCTCCGGCCTATTTTTAATGCTCGCAGGTATACTGGTTTATTTAACATTCTCAGTAACTACACCACTATATTTCGTTATAATAGCATCTATTCTCGGTGGCAGTGGGTCTTCCCTCTTCTATCCTGCAAATAACAGTGCAGTTATGGCAAACGCACCTCAGGGTTATTACGGCCTATCATCGGGATTACTGCGTACCTTTGCCAATATAGGGACACTTATAAGCTACGTTCTGGCTATTACAATAGCTTCACTCACCGTGCCAAGAGATGTTGCATTTGAAGTATTTCTGGGATTGCATGATATCATAGGAACACTTGCTACCAAATTCATGGCCGGGATTCACTCCGCCCTGATAATGTCATTTGCAATAATAGTGGTTGCTATAATATTATCTGCATTCAGGGGAAAAGAAAAAAGAACCGGAACAGGCAATTAAAGATAAATAGTATGACATTGGATAAAATTATATCTATATTAACTATTTACAGGCATGGAACTGTTACGCAAAGGCAAAGTTAAGGATGTTTATGATGATGGCAACACTTTGATTTTCAAATTTTCAGACAGGATATCTGTTTTTGATAAAATAATACCCTCAGCAATTCCGCATAAGGGGGAATCCCTGTGCAGAACCTCGAATTACTGGTATAACATGGTATCATCCCTGGGCATTGATACCGACCTTGTAGAATTGATCTCTCCCAAGGAGATGCGCGTAAAGAAATACCGTCAGCTGGATTACGGTGAGCCATTTTTCGCCAACTTCATGATTCCCCTGGAATTTATTACACGCTATTACCTTGCCGGTTCACTATTCGATAGAATCAAGTCAGGGGAAATTGATTACCATTCTCTGGGATTCAAGAACATGCCTGAATATGGAGAGCAACTACCGGACCCATTTTTTGAGGTTTCCACCAAGTTTGAAAAATTTGATAGATATCTTGATGTGAAGGAAGCACTTGAAATTTCCGGATTAAAATTAAGTGAACTTTATGATATAAGGGAAATAATTTTCAGAATAGACAGACGGATCAATAGTGCAGTGGATTCCAGGGGACTTTTACACGCCGATGGAAAGAAAGAGTTTGCCATGGGAATTGAAAGAAGGCCTGTTATTATTGACACATTTGGAACCCTTGATGAGGACCGATTCTGGGATAAAAATGATTACGATAATGGACAGGTAAATGAGCTGAGCAAAGAAATGGTAAGACAGTATTACCGTGAATCCGGATATCATAAAAAACTCTTTGACGCCAGGGACAAGCATGAAATAGAGCCAGATATCACTCCTTTACCTGAAAATATGGTAAAAACTGTTTCCGATATGTATATAGATATGTATGAAAAAATAACAGGTCTGAAATGGTAACCAAATTTAAATTTTATTCTATATTATCAATGCAAATTTTTCAATAATTTTTTAGCTATATGAATAAACTATGAATTCATTGCAGAGAACCATGGAGGGATACGGAAATATAACCGGTTTGTCGCTGTAATTTTTGTACTTACAGGAAACTTATTAAGTTTATTATCAATATTTGTCAAACAAAAATTAGCTTTATTGACTTAATGGAGATGGCAGTGTGGAATCCTTAAAAAATGAGAATAAACTTGATGAGATATTGATAAAAGCATATCCTTCCGGTATAAACAGGCACATCGATATACCGGAAATCGGTATATACCAGGCTTTTTGCAGGTCTACAGAAAAATATGGCAGTAATATAGCCATAGATTTTATAGGCAATAAAATCAGCTACCGCCAGCTTAAATTAGAAATAGAACAGGCATCAGCATTTCTGGATAGTATCGGTGTGCATAACGGAGAACGGTTAACGATTATGTTACCTAATTTGCCACAGTATATCATATTTTTTATGGCCTCTATGAAATTGGGAATTACGGTTGTACAGATGAATCCACTTTATACAACGCCGGAAATAGAATATGAGTTGAGGGATTCAGGGTCAAGGGTAATTGTCCTGATGGGCAGTTCTGTCAAAAAAGTAATGCCATTGAAGAAAAAACTTCTGGATACCATTATAATTGTGGGTGTTGAAGATCATCTTCCGCCGGTAAAGGCTGCTTTATTTAAATTAGCAAATAAAAAAAATGGCACTCCTGTTGATACCGAATCAGGCTTGATAAGATATAAACACGGAACTATGGGGGCATCAGTAAAAGATATGGAGATAGACCCATCCGGAAGTGCAGCGCTCCTCCAGTATACCGGTGGTACTACCGGTGTTCCCAAGGCAGCTACATTGACCCACAGAAATCTGCTGGCTAATGCCCACCAACTTATTGAATGGTTTCCAGATGATTTCAAGGCTGAAATATCCTATCTTGCATCCATACCATACTTTCACGTTTACGGTATGATGACCGCCATGTTAACACCTTTATTGCAGGGTTCCACCTTAATAATCATACCGGATCCCAGAGATCAGAAAATGACATTGAAAACTATTAAAAGAAAAAAACCCACTGCATTCCCCGGAATTCCTACAATGTATCACAGCATTATTAATTATCCGGAAATAGAAAAATATGGAATAAACAATATAAAGCTCTGTATATCCGGTGCCATGCCCCTGCCCCAGGAACTTCAGAAAAAATTCGAAGACATAACCGGTGGCACACTGGTTGAAGGATATGGCTTGAGCGAATGCTCTCCGGTAACCAATATATCACCGCTACAACCAGAATATAGAAATAGAAGAAGACAGGGATCTATAGGCCTCCCCCTTCCGGATACCTATGAAAAGATAGTGGATATAAATGATGGTGAAACCGAACTCCCACCCGGGATGGATGGTGAATTATTGATAAAAGGGCCCCAGGTAATGAAGGGATACTGGAATCGCCCGGAAGAAAATACGAAAGTCCTGAAAGACGGCTGGTTGCATACAGGCGATATTGCGAGAATGGATGAGGACGGATATTTCTATATTGTAGACAGAAAAAAGGACATGATCATTGCAGGGGGTTATAATATATATCCCCGTGAAGTAGAGGAGGTTCTTTATGAAAATCCAAAAATTTCAGACTGTGCTGTTATAGGGGTTCCGGATTCCCACAGGGGAGAAACTGTCAAAGCTTTTATTGTTCCGGCTGATAAAAATCTTACAGAGGATGAGATTAAAAAATACTGCCGCGAGAAGCTCACTGTATATAAAATACCCCGAATAATAGAATTCAGGGA
>JAJZZW010000027.1 GCA_021797385.1 Thermoplasmata archaeon
CTTAAGAGCAAAAATGGAAAATGTCAAAAATATTCGGGATATAGATATAGAAAGTAAGAGTAAGCTAACAAGAAGTGTTGGACTCGCAGACATATTTTTTATGTCCTTCGGAGGTCAGGCACCTTTTCTTTCGATGTTAACATATGCTACCGCAGCTTTGATACTGACACTGTTCTTCTCTCCGATTGTACTTATTATAGGAACTCTAGTGGTTTTAATTAATGGTGCGGGTGTTTATTATTTATCAAGAAAACATGATGAGGAAGGAGGATACTTTAATTATGCTTACAAGTCATTATCACACAGGTTCGGATTTGAAACAGGCTGGCTATATCTTTTCTATTCATTACTGTATGCAGGTGGTTACATTACCGGGTCAATATTTGTCCTGACCTATGTCGTTTCACCGTATATAGTGATTCCACCACTGGTTGCATTCCTGATCGTTTTCATTCCTACAGGAGCATTTCTTTTACTGGGTATAAGACCCTCCTCAAAATATGCAGTCTTTTCGGCAAGCCTGGAATTAGTTGTTCTCGTGGGAGTAATAGCAGCAGGTTTTTATGGCGCTCATTTCCTGGTATATAATCCATTTACCAGCATCCCATCTCCAGCAATAATATTCCTGGGAATTTTATTCGCCATCGGCATACCTACAGGATACGGTGCTATTACACCAGTTTCAGGTGAGGTAAAGAATGCTAAAAGAAATGTTGGAAAAGCGGCAATTCTTGTAATAATTATAGGGGGAACCCTTGAAGCACTGGTATTATATTCCCTGGTTGACTATGGAATTGCTACACACTCATTTTCAGCACTTGTATCATCAAATGTGCCGGTCATCACTATAATGGATAAGATCGCGGGACCAATTGCATTACCTTTATTATTATTCGCAGCAATAAATGATGGGATTCTGGGATCTCTGGCTTTTCTCACAGCGTTTTCCAGGAATCTATACGCTATGTCAGAAAGAGGTGTCATCAGCAAAGCTTTAAGCAAACTGCACAGCAAGAGAGGAACGCCCGTCATAGCAGGAATAATAACCTTAATCGCAGCAGCGGTAATACTTATGCCTACCCTGGTATTTGTAAATGCCTTTGTCATATTCCTGGCTTTAGGATCAATAGCAGGACTGGGCAATCTGATGGTTCATCTAACAGCAAACTTCTCATTGTTCAAGGAAAATCTTATTAGAGCTCAAAGGAGGATCAGAGAATTAGGCATTGGTGTTCTGGGAATAATAGTATCAGGATTTGTATTCATATACTCGCTGCTGACATCTGATACATACATGATAGAACTTGTTTTAGGCTTTATAATCTTAGGATTTATAATACTTGAAATGCTGGATGCCCATCAGTATGTTAAAACACATACAGAGATTAATAGTTGATATTTTTAAATTTTAAACAATTTATAATATATTTGAAGGTATAAATAAACTTTTTATTTCATATACCGAGACTGAAAATGTAAGTCCAAATAATTTGGTTAAATATGAAGGTGAAATGGAATGAAAAATCTGAATTATTAATAGCTGCAATATTTGTAATTGTCATGGGTACAATGACATACTTTATTGGATTATACGCAACATTCCTTGCCATGGGTGCATTAGCGGGTCTGATGAATCTTATAATCCACACATCTGCAGATTTTTCTCTGATAAAAATTGCCACCAGAAAATCAAAAAGGAGTATAAAAGAACTAACAGCCGGTATAGTTGCAGTAGCTATATCGATATTTATATTAATCGACTCACTGCCGGGCATATCCCTCACCATACAGTATCTTTTCTTTGCATGGATAATAATCGGCTTCCTCTATGCGGAAACCTTCACTATAGTGAGAGAAACATCAAAGGATATACCTCCAGCATAGCTTTATCTAAATTTATTAATTTGAAAAATTTATTTTATTTATTATTCCAATCTTGATCTTATCAATTGTAATAATCTGATGGATTTATCACCGACAATTTTAGAAACTGCACCCTGTGTGGAAATTGTACAATTATTGTCCCGCATTTCTTGAAATGTAATTATATTATTTGTGAGATTATAAATATCCCTCAAGATATAGTTAATTCCTTTCTGTTTTTTCTCGGCAATACTTTCATTTATTATTTTATCAGTATCCCCAAAGAACCGTATATCCGAAAAATATATCTTTATCGGCCTAAATCCTTCTGCAGTAAAGGCTCCATCGGAAGGCTCATTTTCAATAATTTTTTTGCCAGAAAGCATACCGATTCCAATTATTCCTGATTTTATACCTGGATCTGACGGTAAATATTCCTGCTTCATAGAATGAAATACTAATATGTCTCCTGTTTTAAAAGATTCATAAGCTTTCTCTGTTTTATCATAACGCCTGAATCCCCAGGATTTCAAATTATATGTTTTTAGCCAGTCGCAGGGTGGACCTGTAATTTTTCTTAAATCTTTTGTGACAGCATACTCGAAAAATTCTTTGTTATTCATACGATATTCATTTAACCATAGCGCATATATTTTTTGAAATATTAACCCGGACTCAGGCAGTTATCGGCATTATCTGGAGAATGTTACCATCAGATAAACGGGTAATATTATTAATGTATAAATTATATACCGGAGCATGGCATATAAAGGGCTGGACTCTGGCTGGTTTCCTGTTGTTCTTGGCACACTGTCAATATCACTTGCCTTCTTTATCATATATCTGGTATTTCATAATCAGATAATTTTTGATATTGGCAAGGTAATTTATTTCATAGTTCTGGTATTTTTTGTCTTTGTATTCCTATCATGGATATACAGATATATAAAAAATAAAAAGTTGATAATGGAAGATTATAATGATATAACAAAGCTCAGTTTCCTGGCCTTTCTCGGGGTTTTATATTATGCAATCGCCTTCTTTTATACGGCTTATATTGGCATAAGCTCGTTTATGGCGTATTTATTTCTATATCTATTCGTATTCTTCTACTTATTTGTAATCCTTGTAAATATTGTGCTTAATTACAATTTATACACCAATAAATACAGTTTTGATAAGGTTACATATGCCATACTAGTGCCCTCTATAGTGCTCAGTGCCAACATCATACTCTCATCTGTGCTACTGACACCACCTATTGCGGAGTACTACAGTACAAATATTCTTCAGGCAGTCTATATAATGACCATGGTTGCCTTTGGAATATCCTTCTTCCAGTTTTTATTCGTGGGAATATCCGCATATATTTCTCATATCAGCAACAGGCCGAATTATCTTCAGGCCTCACCAGCAGCAATGATTCCTGTAGGTGCATCGAGCATGCTTATAATAAATATAATGTTCATGCCACAGTTCAACTATATAGGTATATTTCAGATTCCAATCAACCTTGCCGTGGATTTTTCCATGATGCTATGGGGCTTTGACCTGTTCCTGTTTTTAGTATCTGCTGCAATAGCCATTACGCATATTAGGAGCAGGCAATCCATGACTGTATGGGCATATGTATTTCCTGTGGGAATTTCAACTTTTTCTGACTATCTTCTCTGGGCTGAAACTAAAATAGAATTATTTGTATACTCTATTATAATTTTTACTGGAGGATTGATAATACTTTATATTTATGCATGGGTAAATACTTATTATCTCAGAGCCACATCTCTAAAAAATAATATATAATGGTTAAAGATAAATGCACGATGGAAAACAAAAAAACCGATTTCAGTGAATGGTACAATGAAATTATAGATATTGCGAAACTCAGTGATAAGCGTTATTTGATAAAAGGAATGAATGTGTGGTTGCCATACGGATTAAAAATTATGCATTCTATTGACAGTTTGCTCAGGGATTATTCCGAAGAGAGTGGCATAGAAGAAGTAAGTTTTCCTGTCCTGATTTCGAGAGAACAGCTGGAAGTAGAATTCGAGCATGTAAAGGGGTTCGAAAATGAAATTTACTGGGTAACAAAGGGTGGAATAGACTCACTGGATATAGATCTGGCCCTGAGGCCAACCAGTGAGGCGGCTATGTATACAATGTTTCCTCTATGGATAAGGTCACATACTGATCTGCCCTTCAGGATTTACCAGATTGTGAGCGTTTACAGGTATGAAACAAAGCACACCAGGTCATTCATACGTGTAAGAGAAATACATTTTTATGAGGCACACACTGCACATAAAGATTTTGAGGATGCAGAAAGGCAGATGGAAGATTACATAAAAATCATGAATAGGCTTGCTGATGATCTGTGTATAAATTTTTCAATGGACATAAGGCCGGAATGGGATAAATTTCCGGGGGCCATGTATTCAGTTGCATTCGATACACCAATGCCAGGAAACAGAACACTTCAGATCGGAACCATACATGAATATGGAGAGAATTTTGCAAGAAATTATGGAATCAAATACTCAGATGATGAGGGCAATATGAACTTCGTTTCACAGACAACATTCGGGTTAAGCGAAAGGCTGCTTGCTGCTGTAATAGGCATCCATGGAGATGATAAGGGATTAGTGCTACCATACAAACTTGCTCCTGTTCAGGTAATTATAGTTCCCATATCCGGTAATGGCTATGATAATATAATAAAATATTCAGAGGAAACCATGGAAACACTAAAATCCATGGGGATAAGATGTCAGATAGATGAACGCGACTATACTCCGGGATATAAATACAATGATTGGGAAATGAAAGGAGTCCCAGTAAGAATAGAAATCGGAAAAAGAGAGGTTGATGATGGCACGCTTACATTATCCATGAGGACCAGAAAGAAAAAGATAAAAATTTCCGGAGACGAACTGAAAAATATATATAATTACCTTCAGGAGGTTAACAGTGATATAAAGAAGCAGGCATCTGAATTTTATAATGATAATTTTGCATTCATAGAAAATATGGATTATATCAAAGAGGATAAAATGGTTACAGCATACTGGTGTGGCAGAAAAGAGTGTTCAGATAAAATTGAAGCAGTTTCGGAGAAAACCGCGCTGGGGACAGTCAGGAATTCAGATAAATCCGGAAAATGCATCGTCTGTGGAAGACCGGGAAAAATCTCTGCCTTTTCAAGGACATACTGAAATGATAAAATTAATATTTTTTGATATGGACGGTGTACTTACAGTAGAAAAAAGCAGCTGGTTCTATGTGAATAATAAACTGGGTATTAATAACAGGGAAAATTACATGAAGTACATGAAAGGCGAATTATCATATCCTGATTTCTTCGAACTTGATTTAAAAGCATGGATAGAAAAATATCCAGGCATAGCTGCTAGTGATATTAAGGTTATACTTGACGAAATACAGCCGGTAAAGGGTATAGAGAAAACAATGAATTTTCTAAAAAAGAAAAACATAGTTTCGGTAATAGTATCAGGAGGAATATCATGGCTTTCAGATCGACTTGTGCGTGATTACGGAATAAAAGAGGCATATGCAAATAAAATATACTGTGGCACCTCAGGCCGCATAATTCCGGAGGGCGATATACAGGTTGATCCTTTCATAAAAGATTCGGTAATGAGAAAAATAATGATAAAATATAATGTTAAACCGGAGGAATGCCTGGCCATAGGGGACTCTGAATCTGACTATTCAATGTACAGGGCTGTGCCAAATTTTATTGCTTTCAATTCAGACAGTGATTTTCTATTACAAATATCCAGTACCAGCATGGAAAATGATTTATCAGGAATTATAGAATACATAGAATCAAATTAGATTCATCTGCTTCATTGTTTCCATTGTCAGTATGGTTATCCCCGCCGCTCCACGGACCAGATTATTGCCCAGTACCACCATCCTGAGAATTCCATCTCTATACGATACTCTTCCAACATGGATTTCCATACCGTTATATGTATCAAGGGCATTCTGTGGTCTGTCCTCTTCTTCATGAACTATAAGTGGATGCGCAGGGGCACTATAAAGTTCACTGAATCTCTTTAATGGTGCAAAATTATTCATTTTCTCTTTAAGTTTCTCAATATCAGGGTCAGAATTAACCTCTATGTTTATGACCCCCATATGCCCCACCTTAACAGGCACGCGAACAGATGTGACATTTACTCTCATCTTCCTGTTTATTATTTTTTGATCCTCAACTGAACCATACATTTTTGATATCTCAGCAGGGATTTTCTCCTCTTCTCCATGTATGTAAGGTATTATATTGTCATCTATTGACATATATGGTAGACCGGAGTAACCTGCACCGCTGATTGCCTGCATGGAAACAATGGAAATTCTCTTGTAGTCCATTCCCAAAATTTCAGCCAGTGGCATGGCCATAATTGCAGATGTGCAGTTCGGGTTTTTAACGTATTTTACTTTTTTATCTTCAAGGATGGAGAGATGATTGAAGTTTAGCTCAGGATTTATCAACGGTATATCTTCGGACATTCTGAACGGCGATGCATTTGATATAACATTAATTCCACTTTTAATAAGTTTCAACTCAATGCCTTCTGCTGCCTCCGGGGGCAATGCAGAAAGCACATAATCCACATCTCTATGATCTTCAGGATCAGTTGATACAAGTGGCATATTCCTGTATATTTCCGGGATCGGTTCCTGTTCTATCCAGCTCACAGTTTTTCCGTATTCTTTGCCTTTTCTTGAGTCAGATGCGCTGATTTTTACCAATTCTATATATGGATGATTTGCCAGCAACCTTATCATTTTCTGGCCTACCATACCGGTAGATCCCAGCAGGGACACCCTTATTTTATCCATGATGATGCCACCTGGAAACATTTTTTGTTGTTTACAAGGTCATCGTCCAGGAGAAGGGATAAAGACAGGGAATCCAGATGATATTGATGTTCATGTCCTATGTATGAAAGTATGTTCCCACTTACCTCAGGATCAGATATTCCATGACCTATGAAAACAAGCAGATTTTTATTACTGGAAGAACCGTAGGATGCGAGAGCCACACATTTAACCGATTTCACAGGCTTTCTGGTTATCCTTGTCCTTCCATTTTCATAGAGTGATTCCACACTGATATCTATGTCCCTGCCTATTACCGGTGTAAATGTCTTGTAATTGAAATTTTTTACACCGAAATGTGACATTTTAAGGACCTCACTTAGTGAAACCTCTGGCAGCGTTCTGGAATTTGTGAATAATCGTGGATCAGAGGTCATTATACCCGGAACATCTGTTATTATCCTTACACTGCAGTTTAATATGGACGCAAATATCATGGCAGTATAATCGCTTCCACCCCTGCCTACAGTTGTTATCTGGCCATTTTCATTTGAACCGTAAAAGCCAGGTACTACAGTGATATCCCCGAAGACTGTGTTTCTTATTTTTTCTGCGGTCTGATCTTCAATGTAGGTTGCATTCCCAAAAACACTATCTGTAACAATTAATGGTTCTATTATATATGATATATTGGGATTGAAGCCACTGCGCTTCAAAAAACTATAAACAACGACAGTTGACATTCTTTCCCCGTACGATATTATTCTATCCCGCAAAGACAAACTTTTCTCAAGTGAGATAAGCGTCTTAAGTTCGTCCGTGAATTTTCCCAGAAGGTTCTCGATATCATCCGGTAAATCTGTAATTGTGATATGCATATTGTAAATATTTTCAATGATGCCTGTGTTTTTTGTTTCATAGGCTTCTATCAACATATTCGTTACATTCTTCAATGCGGATGTAACAATAATGCAATTATGGCAGTCCATCAATTTTTGTTTTATAAGGATTAAATCTTCCTTATTTTTCAATATTGATCCACCTATCTTTACAACCTGCATTTTATCACTTTTATTTTGTATGGCACTTCACTATAAATGTTTTATGAAACCATTATATAACTAAATGAGGCAGAGTAATTTATTATACATCCATGTTATAAATTAACACTAGTGATAACAGATTTTTCCCGGATATGTTATTGAGATAGAACCATTTTTCCAATAAACTCAGAAAAATCCATGACCTTGCTATCATATGCCAGATTGTTATAGCATAGGGGGCATATGGTAACAATATTATCGGATTTTTTCTTTAAGTCAGTATACCTCTGTACCGATACCTTTTTTGCAGTATCAGGAAATAGCAGTTCATCGGGACCACCACAGCACATATTAGATTTTCCATTCCTATCCGGCATATTAACATCTGTTATGGAATTAAGTATATCTAGGGCCCTGAACCTATTATTATGCAATACCATATGGCATGGCTCCTGGACTGTAATACCTTTCCTGAACTTTTTATAATTAAGGTTCAGAAGGTCAGTATAATAAACCACGTCAATATGGAAACCCGGAACATATTCAGAATACCGATTTTTAAGTAAATCATGGGTATGGGGATCAACTGTTATTATTTTCTTTACCCCATTTTCCCTCAGAAATTCATATACACTCTTGGCATATTCCCGGAAATCTTCTATGTATCCAAGATCGTATAGAAACATACCAGGATAGGGCTCATTCTTACCCAGGTATCCAAATTCAACCCCGGATTTTTTTAGCAATTCTACTATATTCCTTAAATCGTTATTCATGGTCTCCTTCAGGTTTCTGTCATAAAAATGCCTTGATAGTCTGATCAACGGAATGTGATTTTTCATTACTGATGCAACACTTCTTACCACATTTTCATCAATATACTTCCTGATTCTGTTTATACCCCGTGTATAGGGCATCATCTGGTACATATGTCCGGTAATAATTACCGTGCTGCTCCGTGGAAAATCGATACCTTTAGCCCAATCAGCAGCCTCTTCCTTAAGCCCCAGTGGATTTTCATATTTTAAAATGCTTTCCTTTATGAGGTTGGCAACAGGGTTTTTATCTCTTTTTATATCACTGATAATGAATTCTTTCATGAGTTCACTGACCACTCCTGCATTAACGCCTGCGGGGCATACATTTACACAGGCATAACAGTCCAGGCAGGAGTAAAAGGAATCACCCAGTTCCACCTGGGCATCAGGGTTCTTCATTACAAAATCAGCCAGAATAACCCTTCCCCGGGCACCGAAAACAGAATTGTAGTGATTAGCATCAAGGGTCGGGCATACACTCTCACAGAATCCGCAGCTGATACATTTTGCAGTTATGTTTTCAATTTTTTCAATCAGGTTCATAGAAAATCTTGCCCCTGTTCAGTATATTATTGGGATCAAATACCTTTTTGATCGATTTCATGATTTCCAGCGAGTAAAGAGAATTCCTCTCCAGATATTCCTCATATAGAAGCCGGTTTTTTTCAGTGCCTATTCCGTGCTCTGCTGAAACAGAACCCATATGTTTTATGGCTACCTTTGCTATATCCATCTGGAGTTTCTCCATCTTTTTCCTTCCATCTTCTGTGTTGTCCATAAAGATGTTTGCATGAATGTTACCATCCCCAATATGCCCAAATAATGTTGCCTTAATCTTGCTATCACTGACACATTTTTCTATTTCTTTCATGGCACCAGCTAGTTCGCTGGAAGGGACGATAACATCGCCTATAACCACCAGCTGCCTATTATTTTCACGTAATGATAACAGGGCAGAATATGCTCCCTTCCTTGCCGTGTAGATTTCATCCATCCTTGTCTGGTCAGTTATCACCGTGACATTATCAGTAAATTCTTTCATTATCTTCCTTACATTATCTATCTTTCTTTTCAGAGCTTCTGCAGGGCTATCAATATCAATCATCAATAGAAACTGGGTGTATCGTGGTATTCGAATTTTCATGCGCTTTCTTACCGAATTAATTGTTCCGATATCCATGAATTCAGCAATCAGGGGTGTAATTCCACTACTTTTTATTTTATTCATGGATTTCCCAACGCTTTCAATATCCCTATAAAAACCCATGAGTTTAGCGGTAGCCTCCGGTAAAGGCTCTATTTTCAGTACCGCCTTTGTAATCACCCCAAGTGTTCCCTCACTGCCTATCATAAGCGCAGTAAGGTCATACCCTGCGCTCCTTTTCAATGTGTATTCACCTGTTTTGATGATGTGACCATCGGGAATTATAACATCCATGCCCAGTACCCATTCCTTGGTTGCACCGTATCTCACGGCCCTGAGTCCCCCGGCATTGGTTGATAAGGAACCGCCAATAGTTGAAGCTCTGGAACTGGCCGGGTCTGGAGGATAAAAGAAGCTATATTTTTTAAGTTCCTGGTTCAGCGCATCTATCCTCACCCCTGGCTCGCATACAGCGTATCTGGAGGATGTATTGATTTCCATTATTCTGTTTAAATTCATGGTGCTGATTATAATGCCATTGAATCCGCTTACCGAGGAACCTGTAAGTGATGTTCCACCGCTGCGTATGGTCACGTCGATCCTGTAATTATTGCACACGTATAGTATTTCTGAAATGTCATCTGGTGTATCAGGCAGGCAAACTGCCAGTGGTAATTTACCGTTTATGTAGGAAGCATCTTTCATGAATGGTATCAATTCTTCTTCTGTGGCGAGTACTTTTTTGGTCCCTATTTTTGAAATGATTTCTGTTATAGCATCTGTTTCTGCCTTCTGCATGTTAAATGTAAATCATTACCATTATTAACTCTTTTTATATTTTCAATTCTGTTTAGAAATGTTTATAATAATCACGGGTTTACTGATTTATGGAGACAAACACTGTTGCTGATTATGTTTATAGGCATAACAATGTTAAGGGGATGTATATGGTTTTAATTGCATCGGCCAGTGTATTTCTGGACGTATGGGATTTAACCGCATTCGGATTCGTGCTTACCTTCTTCAAGGCAACTTTCCTGCCTGCAGGATTAATTCTTGGCGTCTCTGTTGCTGCTGCCAATATAGGTGCAATTGCAGGAGCCATCCTCGGTGGATATTTTACTGATAAGTTCGGTAGAAAGAGGCTTTTGATTTATAATATGTTTGTTTTCGTGGTTTTTTCATTCCTTATTGCGGTGTCCACAAATATACTCCAGTTCATAGCATTCAGGCTGATAATGGGATTCTCTATTGGAAGCGATGTTGCAACAGGATTCTCATACATATATGAATACATAAGCAAGGGTCAGAGAAACCGTTACTACTCTCTCTGGGCATACAGTTTTTCTGTTGTTGCACTTATCGCTGTAGGTTCTGTATTCCTTCTTACAAGGGAAATCAGCAATGACTCTGTATGGCGTTACATTTTCGTTATAGGCGGAGTATTTGCTGCCATTATACTTTTATTTAGAACAAGGATTACTGAAACACCTGTATGGTTGTATGGAAATGGAAAATACAGAGAAACGAAGGATGTTTTAAAAAAAGTGTATGGTGAAGATATTAATATAAATGATAATAACAGGAAAGAACACATAACTTTAAAGAATCTAATCAAGCTATTTCATAAGGGATTGAACCGGGAGCTCATATTTACTTTTTCACTGAACGGCATAGTTGGATTTATCGGATGGGGATTTGCATTTTACATTACCTATATGCTTGCACTGTTAAAATTCCTGGCATTTGACCAGATCCTGGAGGCGGATGCAATTATATATGCATTCGGATTTCTGGGAGCGTTTCTATCATCACATCTTGCAAAACGTTTCGGTATATACAAATCTGCTATCATTCCTGCCGTAGTGGCTTCAATATCCATATTCGCACTATTTCTTGCATTTGATCATATTCTACCGGTGTACCTTGTTATTCCACTTTCAATTATAATAATATTTATGAACTATTCAGGCCCAATGGCATATAATGCGGTCTTAAATGAGTTCATTCCGACATCCCTGAGAGGAGTTGGTAATGGATGGAATTATATGTTCAATAAGATAACCGAAGCCGTCAGCGGCCTCACTGCGGGGGCAATACTTGTAATTGTAGGGTTAAAATTCAATACTATCATCTTATTTCTTATAGTGTTTTCATTTACAGCTACAGCAATAATTGCCGGTCGAAAAGGTTATTTTAAAAATTACAGGGTTTCTGATTTCCACACCTCTCCTGATGAATAAATTTCTTTTTTCCATATGGGAGGGATTACCTTTATTTTATCTATAATGTAATGGCAGGCGAGGAACGCATCTTCCCTATGCACCGCGGATACAGCTATTCCGATTGAATCCTCCTTGAGATTCACCCTGCCCGTACGCTGTATAACCGAGACTTCAATAATTGAATACTTATTTCTAGCTTCTTCGATAATTTGGTGTATTGTTTTCAGTGCCATTTCATCATAGGCTTCATAAAAAAGTGCCACAACGTCTCCGGATGTTTCATCCTCTGATCTTACGGTTCCAAAAAATGATACAACAGCACCTGCACTGTTATTTTTTACGCTGTTAATTACCTCTACTGTATCAATTTTTTCAGCCTGTATCCTTATCATATCGATTATAATATGCAATTGCTATAAATAATTTTAACTATGAATAATGAAAGTCCCATGCCATGGTTTAGCCGGAAATCAGTGTACTTAGACATAAAACAAAAAATAGATATAGGTATGTAGCTTTTACGCTTATGGAAGTAAAGGTTAAGAGCGAAATGGACATAGATAGGGGGCTTTGCGATTACTGTGGAGCCTGTGTTGGAATGTGTCCAACTGATGCGATTAATTTGGATGAAACAGTTATAGCCATAAATGAAGATAAGTGCATTAAATGCGAATTTTGTGTTATAGGTTGCCCTACAGGAGCAATCTCAGCGGAGTGGTTCCATGCTAAATTATGATGTTCTTGTAATAGGTGCGGGGCCTGCAGGTAGCTCTGCAGCAAGGTATTCTGCAAGATACGGTCTGAAGACCCTGATGGTAGAAAAGCGTCCGGACATAGGTTCTCCGGTAAGATGCGGAGAGGGTGTATCAAAGGTATGGATGCCGGAGGTAGACTTAAAGCCTGAACAGCACTGGATATCTGATGAGGTAAAGGGGGCAAGAATCTACGGTCCTTCAGAGAAAAAGCCCATTATACTTGGAGCAGAAAGCGCAGGCAACGAGGTGGGCTTTGTTGTTGAGCGTGATAAATTCGATAAGCATATTGCAACACTTGCCGCCACCGAGGGTGCAGATATATGGATAAAATCACCAGCAACCTCCGTAATAAAGGAAGGAAACCGTGTTGTGGGCGCTAAAATCAGACATAACGGTGAGGAAGTCGAGGTCAGAGCAAAGATGGTAATAGCAGCCGACGGTTTCGAAAGTGAATTTTCAAGGTGGGCAGGGCTGAAATCACCCATACTGAAGAAAAACGATATCATATCTGCACTGGAATACAGAATGGAGAATGTGGAATCAAACGAAGATTTCACAGATTTCTACTTAGGATCAATAGCACCTGCAGGTTATCTCTGGGTATTTCCAAAAGGTCCCCATGAGGCAAATGTTGGAATCGGTGTAACCATAACAAGAATGAAAGATCGCCTTGATGTTAAAAACTATCTTGATTCATGGATAAAATCGCATCCGGGGTATAGCAAGGGACGTATAATACAGCAGATAAGCGGTGGAGTTTCAGTGAATAAGGTAAAGGATAAGATGAGCCTACCCGGACTTCTGGCAATAGGAGATGCTGCAAGGCTTATAGATCCCATAACAGGTGGAGGCATAGCCAACGGAATGATTTCCGGTAAATTTGCCGCACAGGTCTCTAAAAAAGCCATACAGGAAAATGATTATTCGGAACAGATGATGAAAAACTATGACCTAATGGTAAAAGAAAAATTTGAGAGAAAACATCTAAGAAACTGGTTTGCAAAGGAAAAACTTGGTACGCTGTCTGATGAAACACTGGACAAGCTTGTTGATGTTATATCAGATGTTAAAATGACAAACATCTCAGTTGAAGAAATATTAAAAGCGGTTCAGATGAAATATCCAGAGCTTGTATCACAGCTTGAAGATTTAATTTAAATCTGTGATTCCAGATCATCAAGGCTGAAATTGCCTCCCTTGAGCTGGCTTTTGAGCATTTTTTTGAAATTCCTGTTCTTTTTTATTGCTTTCATGTTCTTCTTCATGGCATTGTATTCTTTCAACAACTGCCTTACATTCTTTTCTCCCTGACCAGATCCTGCAGCTATCCTCTTTATGCGCTTTGCATTTAGCTCATCTGGATTTTCCAGTTCAAAGTATGTCATGGAATCAAGTATTACTCTGTATAAGCGTAATTTTTCATCGGCCTGCTCCAACTGTGAATCATCCAGCTTATTTCCTCCGGGCATTTTTGCCAGTGGAAGCGCACCGAAGAATTTTTTCAGCAACCCGGGTTTTGCAAACTTTTCCCACACATCGTACATATCTTTCAGGTCAAATTTGCCTGACATCAATTTATCCAGTGACGCTTCGGCTTCCTCTTCGGTTATGTTTGTTTCAGCGACAACCTCCATGAGAGAATCTATATCGCCCATTCCAAGAAGTCTTGACAGGAATTTTTTCGGATTAAAAATCTGTATATCATCCATGTGCTCTCCTGTGCCTATAAAATAAACAGGGGATTTTATATCGGCAACTGCACTGAGTGCTCCTCCTGCTTTTCCAGTGCCATCCATCTTTGTTATTATAACCCCGTTGATATTCACAGCGTCATGAAGCTTCTGTGCCTGTGGCCCTGCCTGCTGACCCAGTGTTGCATCTATTACAAATAATACTGTATCAGGACTGACTTTCTCCTTTATTTCCCTGACCTCATCGATTAAATCCTGATCCAGAGAATCCCTGCCGCTTGTATCTATAATTTTTATTTTATAATCATTTAAATCTTTGATTCCATTCTTAACAATCTTCAATGCATTCTTTTCATCCTTTTCTCCATAGAAACCGGCGTTCACATCCTTTGCTATCTGGTTTAATTGCTCGTAGGCACCGGGCCTGTGTACATCAGCTGCGATTAATCCAGTGGAAAGCCCTTTTTTCTGGAATAGCCTTGCAAGCTTCCCAGCAGTTGTGGTTTTGCCATTACCGTATAAACCTACCAGCATTAATGTCTGCGGCTTCAGTTCAAAATCAGCATCGGTACCAAGTATTTTCAGCAACTCTTCATATATTATCCTGATAATATAATCCTGTGATGTCATCCCTGCAGGTGGCTTTTCCTGTAGTGCCCGTTCCTGGACCGTATTTGAAAGTTTCAGTACAAGTTTGACATTTACATCAGCCTTCAGTAACGCTCTCTGTATTTCCTTTGTAACCTCCTTTACAGTATCCTTGTCTATATAACTGGAACCTGAAATTTTATGCATAATATTCTTTAATGAATCCGATAAGCTATCGAGAACCATAATCAATTATCAAAATATATTATATAATAGTTTGTTAACAAGACTTGAAAGAGACGGTAGATTTTAAGCCACAAAAGGATTTAAAAAAAATTTTATAATATTAGTATTCTCTCCAGCGGTGACCACAGGATTCGCAGGTATAGAATTTGGTTTCAGGCTCATCCGCTGATCTTGTCTGCTTCAGCAAATAGTATGCCCCGGTATGGTGGCAAACGGGACATACAGCATCACTATCCAGGGGCTCTGCATTTACTTCCTTTGCCACCATTATGATCTCTTTGTCCGAGCTTTTGGAAATTATCTTCTGTTCAGCCATTCCGACTTTGGACTGCTCGTAACCACAACTGTTGCATACATATTTATCTTTACTTGGAGTCATCAAAGCCCCACATTTTGGGCAAAACATAGTACTTAATTTCAGAAGAATATTTAACACTTGCGAGAATTTTAGTTAATTTAATTATTACAAATCAATATACCGGAAAAAAGGCCACTGAATTTATGATGTGGATGAATTTCCTGCAATCAGGGGAGAATGCTTATAAATATTCATTCCATACTAATGATATACATGGAATATAAGACCACATATAGATTCAGAATAT
>JAJZZW010000028.1 GCA_021797385.1 Thermoplasmata archaeon
ACATGAGTTAGCGTTTGCAAGTGCTGTCGATATGGAACTGTAGGTCTGCGCATGACCGCTGGTTATAACAGTAGTCCATGCTGAATCCATTAATGTCTGCCATTCGCCTATCCATGGTACAGGGTCTCGTATGAATACACCCTCGCTTATGGCCTTTAATGATACATTAAGTACTGAGTTGTTTCCGGTTAAGCCTGTTACATTCATGCCCACGGTACCGGTATCAACTGATCCTGGCCACTGGTAATCCATCATTGTGTATTTATTTGCGGCTAATCCTTTGTATGTTGCCCAGTAGGAAGTTTTGTACTCAGGACTGAAATATTTGCTCAGGTTGTATATATAGTACATTGCACTCACATCATTGGTAGAGTTGAATGTAACCGGATTGCCTCCATACTGTACGAAGAACTGGTATAATTCAGTTGCAGTACTGGCTCCTCCATGTCCCTGGAAGTTGATCATTCCTCTGCCGTATTTTGAATCAAGTACTTTTGCATCACTCAGAAGTGCTGTGAAATTCTGTGGTTCTGCATTTATGCCAGCGGCTTTGAGTGCTGTCTGGTCAATCCATACCAGTGGTGTGTTTATGATTTCTGTTATAAATGGTACAGATCCGGAGAATATTGTGCCTTCATAGTCTGTAAGATCGACTATTGATGGAATTACATTGCTCGGCATCAGTGTTTTTACTCCTCCTTTTACGGTGCTGTTCATATTGAGCAGGTAAGAGTGCCCGTTATATGTCCCGTACGCCAGGACTCCAATGTCCAGGTTATCTATGCTTGTTACTATAGGTGTTGAGTGCCCGGCTACCACATCTGCTTCCACATCTGATATAATAGATGTTGCGGTTTCGTCCACTGCTGTTACCTTTATATTGGTATATTTAGCGTTGAATGCACTTACCACGCCTTTGTAATAAGCGGAGAAATCAGATGGGGATACGCTGGTGAAATATGTTATATCCACTGTTGAGCTGCCGGTATAGAACGTTGTAATTGTTTCGCTTGTGTTGCTACTGCTTATTGGTATAAATCCTGTAGCTGCTTCTCCGGCGAATTCAACGTGTGGCGATAACATATACTGTACAAACTGATCCATGGCCTGTGTGTCACTAACACTGAGGCCGGATGTATTAACTTCGGCTATCACACAACCACCCAGCAGATGGTCGGAATTTGCAGGACCGGATGGCCCTGGATACACTTCCAGTGTCTGTATGGCTGCCTTCTTGGGTAATAAATGGGGAAGTTCTATTGCTATAACTCCGCCTATGACAGCGACCACAATTATGATCGCAATCACTTTCACCCAGAAATTCTTTTTAGGTTTAGATGATTCTTCATCAGGTTTCTTCATAAAAATCTATAACATAGTAATATTTAAACTTTACTGATATCTATTAAATAGCCACTGAATTTACACAGCTTATCATGTTTAATATACCATTACCAGTACATACCAAACTTTAAATATAACTTATAAATTAATTGCTATGTTCATGCAGAGTCATAGAAATTATAAGTATATAATTTATGTTTTACCGGCACTGGTCTATGTTGCCGTCCTTTCCTTCTTTCCTGCCGCATCTGTGGTGTTTTATAGCTTCAGAAGCACCGGGGGAGGTTATTCCCTATCCAACTATCATGCAATATACAAGGCAGGGCTTGTGGTCTCACTTGGCGATACATTGCTTGTAAGCTTCGGTGCACTGTTAATTCAATTATTCTTTGCCATACTCATAGCCAATATTTTAATCAAATCACTCAAGGGGAATAAATTATTTTCCACAATATTCATCATTCCCTACGGTATTTCAACTGTGGTTTCTGCATTCATATTTTCATTGATATTCAGCCCGGTGGGAGGATTTGCCAATTCAACCCTGTACTCTCTGGGAATCCACAGCATCGACTGGTATTCCAATCGATATTCCTCAATGGGCATTGTGATGTTCGCAGACTTCTGGAAAAATACACCACTGGTTGCCCTTATACTCCTGGGCGGAATGTCCACCATACCACCAAGGCTCTATGAGGCGGCGAGCGTTGATGGTGCCGGTTCTTTCAGAAGATTCATACATATAACATTGCCGAATCTGGCTCCATTCATAGCCATAGCATTATTGATAAGGGGTGTCAGTGAATTCAATATATTCGCCCTTCCATTGATATTAATAGGATATTCCCCATCGCTGATCAATACACTGGTATACGAGTACTTTTTATATTCTTCTACAACATATTACTCCTATGCGGCGGCAAGCATCCTACTGGCAATAATAGTGGTTTTTGCCTTTATAGTAATAAAATTCGGGGGTGCAAAGCAGTATGAGAAATAGGAATCTGCCATCGTATGTAATAGCCATAATTCTGGCTGTGATTTTTATTTATCCACTGTACATACTAATACTGATAGCCTTTGAACCCATAAGCCTGACATTTGACAGGCTTTATCCATACCAGCTTCCTTTTGTTTTCACTCTGAAGAATTTCGAATCATCCATAAAGAATCTATCACTTATAAAACCTGTTATAAGAAGTGTTATAGTTGCCTTTACAGTGGGCATTCTTGCACTTGTGCTTGCCACCCCGGCAGGTTACGGCTTGAATAAACTATCAGCGAGATTTTCAAATAAAATTATCATGCTTCTCTTCGTTGTTAACATGATGCCTGCCATAGTTATCGCAATTCCCATTTCCGTATACTTCATTAAGGTAGGTCTTTACGATAATATATTCGGCATTGCACTGGCCCAGGAGCTTGTGGTTTTACCCATATCGGTATTCATCATGCTTGGTGGTTTCCGGGCACTCCCGCAGGATCTGGAAAACCAGGCAATGGTGGACGGTGCATCCATTATCCATTCCTTCAAGGATGTTATTTTCCCATTAATAAAAATACCCTTACTGATATCATTTTTATTGGCATGGATGACCTCCTGGGACGAGTTTACCTATGCAGTTATAATATCGCCAGTAAACCCGACATTCCCTGTAAGCCTGTATGATTATGTCAGCAGAGGTGAGCCATTTATAGCCTCAACCTTTGCCCTTCTGGTAACCATACCGGTAATTGTAATAGTTGTTGTGCTCCAGAAGTATTTAAAGGGAGAGTATTTAAGCGGAGGCATGAAAATATGAATTATAAAATGGAATTAATAAATCTTGAAAAATCATTTTCAAATGTCAGGGTACTGAATAAATTGAATCTGAAAGTGCTGAACGGCGAGTTTCTCGTGGTTCTCGGTCCTTCCGGCGAGGGCAAATCCACACTTCTCAGGACTATTGTGGGAATTGAAAATCTCGATGGCGGAAAGATAATAGTTGACGGTAACGATGTAACCTCCCAGCCACCCAATAAAAGGAATATAGCCATGGTGTTCCAGAATTACGCACTGTATCCAAATATGACAGCGTATAAAAACATTGCATTTCCACTGAAGATGGCTGGGCTTTCAAAGGATGAGATACACAAAAAAATTGAAAAGGTTGCAGATCTACTCAACATAGGGCCACAGCTCGATGTCAATGCCACAAGGTTGAGTGGGGGGCAGCAGCAGAGGGTTGCAATTGCCAGGGCACTTGTGCGGGACCCTGCACTCTTTCTGCTGGATGAACCACTGAGCAATCTTGATGCCCGGGTCAGATACACATCAAGGCAGGAATTGAAAAGATTGCAGAAGGATCTGAATCACACGTTCGTTTACGTTACACATGACCAGGTCGAGGCTTCAAACCTTGCAGACAGGGTTGCGGTTCTTCATAATGGTGTGATCGAGCAGATCGGACCATACAATGAGTTATATGAGAGACCGGCAACACAGTGGGTCGGCGATTTCATAGGAACATATCCCATGAATTTTATTCCCGGCGATGATATGGGCTATCCAGACCGGACCATCGGGTTCAGGACCAGATGGGCAACGGATGGCAATGATATAACAGCCCAGGTTACATTGATAGAAAATTCAGAGGGAAATTACTTCGTGCACTGCACATCCGGTGGCAGTGATATGGTGGTCAGGACCGATGTAAAATACAGTGTGGGTGACCAGATATCATTCGGATTGGAAAAATTCAATGTGTACAGGGATGGAATCCTGGAGGATGTAAAATCCAATGACGGGGTTGCCAGTTCAGAGGTCAATAGCAGCTAGAATTTATCATCAAGTATCTCCATAAAGGCACCGGTGCTCCAGGCCTGTGGCATGCATGGATAGATTTCCAGCTGATCCATATTTATCATATTGCCGTCTAGATCAACTGAATAATATTCATATGGGTCTCTTATAGCAAGTATTGCATTCAAAATATAGTCCCTCAACATCTTTGCTTCCTTCTTGAAACCATGGCGCTTCAATCCCTGCAATATTAACCAGTTATCCTGTGGCCATATGCTTCCGGCCTGGTACTTATACGGATCAAAATAATCGCTTAAAGAAGATACAGTTCTTATACCGAAGGGTGTCTTCATATCATTTTCAAAAAGCCTTTTAACAATGGCTGTTTTACTGCTTCTATCTATCAATCCTGTCAGAAGGAGATGCCCTGCACTTGATGTTATTGTATTAAGTTTTTCCATACCATTCCCTGTGAAAAACACTGCTGGGGAATAATATTCCTCATCTCCCAGCCAGAAATACCTGTTAATGTTATTTTCAAGGAAGTCGATCCTTTTTTCTATTGCCGATCTCATAGGGTTTTCCTGGAATAATTCATTGTATTGTTTCATAGCCTGGTAAAAATAACCCTGAACTTCTATGAGTGCGGTATCACCCTTCCATTTTCCGTACAGGCTCCACGCACCATCGAGCCAACCCTGTGACGCCAGCTTATCCCCGAATTCTATATTATTATATGTTAAGAACCCGGTTTTCCCCGATTTTTCAATCATCCATGATACAGATCTTTCCATATGTTTCCTGATGTAATCCATAAATCCGGTATCATTGGTCTTCTCAATGTATAACTCACAGGCATACACGAACAGCGGTGTGCTGTCAATGGAATAATAGAGTGGAACAGAGGGTTTAACCCATTTTTCCTTTGATGGATTATATCTGAATGTCCTGGCATCTGCTAGCTCGTGAAGTATTTTTCCCGGCTCCTCTCCGGTACCGGTATTATAGATTATACCCTGGTTTCCCGCAAGAACCATCAATGTGTTTTTGAGGATATCCGGATAAATATAGAAAAGTTCAACTCCGGAGATTATGGAATCCCTGCCGAATAGTTCCATGAATCTTGGGTATCCAGCATACATGAAACCATTCTCAGACTTGAGCATGGAGACATAATTATTCATGCTCCTGCGAATTGATTGAAGATCTTCTGACACAGGGTGATTATATAGTATACCTATTTAAAAATTTTCCCGCTGCCGAACAGTGCGGAACAGCTCTGCAGATGCCGCCATATGGAGTATTATGCATACTTCAATATTCCTGCATTGCCGCTCTTTTTGAATTCATTATTCAGAAGAGTGATTGTCCTGATAACGCCCAGATGTGATATTGCCTGTGGAAAGTTCCCCAGCATCTCACCGGTTTTCAAATCTATCTCCTCCGAGAAGAGCATGAGATGGTTTGACATGTTCAAAACAGATTCCAGTATATCCTTTGCTTCACCGACCCTTTCCATTTTGATCAGGTCTTCGATATACCAGAATGTAAGCAGGAGAAACCCGTTGTCCTCACCCTTTAATCCATCATCCTCTAGGTAACGCTTGAAGAGGTAAGAACTGTTCATGAGTCTGGTCTCAACAACCTTGATGGTTCCCAGTACACGGGGGTCATCTGAATCCAGAAAATTTATGAGTGGAAGCCGCAGAAGTGATGCATCTATTTCCTTTGACCCATAACTCTGCACAAATGAGTTTGCTTCACTGTCGAAGCCATTTGCGAGTATGTCATCCCTGATTTCCTTTTCAATTCTGTCCCAGTCGTTGTAATCAGCGGAGTATGACAGCTTTTTGCCAATTAGACCGGCAAAGTGAAATGCCGCCCATGACATAAGCTTAGAGTAAACATAATGCCTCGGCTCGCTTCTGAATTCCCATATGCTTGAATCGGGATATTTCCATATCTGCTTCAATGTATCAAGTATTTCAACTATGAAGTCCCAGAGCTGCAGGGTAACTATCCCGCCTGAAAGTTCAAAATGATAAATTGCATTAATGATCGAACCGTACTGATCAACCTGCAGCTGGTCCGCAGCCTCATTCCCGATCCTCACAGGTGCAGAGTTCATATATCCTGAATAATCAAGTATCTTTTCTGATATTTCCCGTGTCTCATCCAGCGGGTATATAGTCCTTAATTTATGGTCTCTGTGTATCATATTCATGAGCCCGTAGAGAAACTTTGTTGCCTCATCCTTCAGCCCTATCATTGACAGAGCTTCAATGACGTATGTTGTATCCCTTATCCAGGTATATCTGTAATCCCAGTTCCTCTCACCGCCTATGGATTCAGGGAGGCTCGATGTGGGGGCTGCCACCATCAAACCAGTGGGGTCGTAAAACATGCCCTTCAGCACAAGGGCTGATCGCAGCATGTATTTATGCCAGACACCGTGATATGTTATTTTATTAGTCCAATTTTTCCAGTAAATTCTTGTTTCCTCCAGCCTCTGATACGATTTATATTCCTCTACCCTGTGAATGTAATTGATATCTGTTGAGATAACAAGCCACTGGTATGTACCTGATCCGAGAAACAGATTATCGTTATACACTATTCCCTGTCCACTGTTAAGCTTGAAATTCGAGGACAGCCCAACACTGGAACTTTCACCCTGAAAGAGAAAGCCGTTTTCGTTTTGAATTATTTTAGGTAATTCCCTGCTGAAATGAAAATTCGGCTTAAAATATATTTCAACCTTTATTCCGCTGAGAACCTCCACAAATCTATGTATTTCGGGAAAATTCAGCGTTGAACAGTCAGATGTGGGCAGAAAATCTGTCAACCTCAATACAATTTTGTCGTTCTGGATGAATTCCGTTATGAGTATGTTTGTAAATTCTTCATAATACTGGTTTACTTTTGATTCGTCAACGGGCCTGAATATAAAAGAACCCCCTTTTTTGCTGTCAAGTATGGAATCAAAGATGGGGTCGGAATCAAAGTCCGGGAAACATGCCCAGTCAATGGTTCCGTCAAGACCGACCAGGGCAGATGTTCTGTTGTTGAATATTGCACCGTGGTTGCTTATTTTCAGGTAATTTTCTCTGTAAATGTCACTGGTACTGCTGAGTGTCTTTGAATTTATAACCATTGTAAAGGGTAATTTATACGACTATTAATATTTTTAGATTGTATAATTTCTGGTCGTTTTCTTGATCTGACACAGAAACCTCTGTTTCATGATAATAAATAAATTCACGGGACACAATTAGATATGATAAATATAGGATAACAAATCATCGAAATTATTTTTTTATTTCCTCTTCTCCTTATTTGCCATTACATATTTTTTATTGTCCAGATCCCTGGCAATGGATATTTTGCCCTCCATCGATAATGCCTTTAGCCGGTATTTTATTCTCCTACCGCTGGCACGTTTCTTTCTCCCTACCTTTATTAATTCCTTAACAGTCTTTCCGTAAGAATTTTCTATGATATCGTCTATATCGGTATTATTAAAGTAAAATGTCTCAACGGCAAATATGGTTATAATAGCCCCTATTCCCACTCCCCCGACAATATACGGTATATTTCCCAGTACAATTACCGTCTTTTCAGCAGTATATACCTTACCGTCATAGGTGATTTTTGCTGAAATTTTGTCAATGCCCTCCGGCAATCTATCGGTAAGTGCTAATCCTGAACCTGAATATTTGCCATTGACATACCATGCAATCGTTGCATTTTCTGTATTGTTTCCTTTTATTTTAAGATGGTATTCCCCTGACCTTTCATATATAGAAGCAGCGGTGACCGTGGTTACCGGTTTTGTCCTGGGAACAGGCTTAACATACAATGTGTTGTTATATTCCATTTTATAATTCCCTGAATATTTGTATCCAGCACTGTTAATGGCAACTGCACTGTAATTATAAATTCCAGATGTGGTATTATTGAATGTTAATAAAATTTCATTATTATGAATATAATAAGTTTTATTGAATATTGTTACCGATAGATTATAACTTAATTCCGATGAAACATTAAAGATCAGTCTTGTATTTCTGTAGGTAACAGATTCTGTGACATTTTTGATTATAATAGTATCTTTTGAAAACACATCATTAAAGGAATATATGGACATATGAAGCCCATTCATTAATATTATAGCATTGTCTGATTCCGAAATTTCTGAATTGTTTGCGTTTATGCCTGTATTCAAAAATTTACCATGGATGAACTCATAGATTTCTCCGGCATTTTCATATATATTCGGTAATGAATTTGATAAATTATAATATGTGTAACTGTATGGCTTCAATTTCAATGGCCCGTATTCAATTAAATACTGAATGCCATTGATCGAACCTGAATAAATTACTTTTCCTGACATATTCCATGAATAGGTTCCAGTAATAATCGGTATCTTAGTGCTGTTCATGGTGTAATTATATATCCTATTACCTGAAAACGTCGTTATTTCCATATTTTTAGATGCATTTACAGATAGAATCCTGCCTTCTGGAATATTTACTGTGTAATTTCCCGGAAAAATAAAGGTGCCATTCAGGTTGAACATGATGTACTGATTCCGGTAGATCAGCAGATGTGTTGCATCATCATTCTGAATTACTGTTCTGTTTATGGATAAATCTGTACTGTTTACACTGTATATATATGTTTTATCAGATGAACTGTAATAAAATATAAATTTCCCTCTATACTGGAATGAATGTATAGCAGAGCCATATGAATTATTTATACTGGCTATGACAGAGTAATTGCTATCATAGTAGTTATACCTGATTATTGATACATCCCTATCAAGATAAATGATAGAATTCAATTTTGAATCGAGAAATGCCATGGAAGAACCGTATACCTGATATGGAATTATATTACTGCTCTGCAGCTCTATATTATTAGTAATGGCACCTCCAGGAGTAATTAATCCGGTATAATTTTCAACTCCTATTCTTCCTATAGTCTGGTTTGAATATTTTCCGCCGAACATGAATGTAATATTTTCATTCCTGTAAGGGTTTTCAAGTGCCACCACATATGGCTGGCTGTTATGGCCATTGCCCTGCATTATAATTGCATGATTCTTCATATTATCTGATAATATTATTGATATGTTGTATGTAGTATGGCATTTATCAAAATTCAGTATGCCTGTATAATTTTTAGTCCCTGAAACTATTGTTTTGTAACATAGTTGCTTTCCGTATTCAATGGATAGTAAAGTTTTATTTGCCTGTTCTAAAATAATGGTATTTTCCGTTGAAGCTTCCACTCTAGGATTTATGCCCCAGGAAAGATTAAAGCTATATTCTGTTTGTAAATAATGGCTTTCTGTAATATTGTAATATATTGAATTGTTACTGCACGTCCGGATTTCCTTTTCATCATAAGACATATTTTGTACAAAGATAGAAGTGCTTCCAGCATCAGGATTTTGAGTATTGATACCTGAATGCCCTGAGGGAATATTAATTAATGTAACTATAAATAATGATATTATAACAATTGCTATTATTCTATTTCTGTTCACCATCGGTTATAAGAGAACATTATAAAAATTTGAGGTTTGCTCTTATGATCACTATAAATCTACCAAATCATTAGTTATACCGGTACCATAAAAATTCATTTCCTAAGAGAAATAATTATATCTTTAACATTTTCAGCACGAATTAATACGCCAGTTGCCTCCTTACTCAACTCCTTTATTTTATCGTCATAATCCGCCTTGTTCCTCAAACGTCTAAGAATGGTTAAACCAATAGATATACTGGTTAAGTCCCGTTGTTTATTTTTATCTTGTGCTTGTTTGCTTAAACTTTCAAATAGAAGTGGAATCTGTTGATGTATATCGGCACCTTTTGACAACTTCTCTCCTGAATCAATCAAATGATGTTTTGCCATGTTAAAAACAGAATAATAGGCACGGCTTATAGAAGTTCTGTAACTACTTTCTTCTAAATAATTATTATTTTCATCTACAAGATGATGTGCGAGTTTCAAATAGTCTTCCCAATTAAAGTTCATTCATATTCTTCCTCGATTATTAATTTTCCATTGGTTTCCAATTTTCTTTCCAACCACCATGTTTCGTTTAATTTGTCGAGCAATTTGATTGCCTCTACTGGTTCTTTTTTTGTAACTATCAATAAAAACATAGTGCCAGAATCAGAAGCTATTTCCGGATCAAACTCTACTTTTAATTTCAATTTTTCTTCCGGGAAGAATATCCGTATTTGTTGTCTCGCACTGTTTATTACATCGATTAATTTAGGATTTTTTAAGAGAAAATCAGAAACTTCACTCTTAGAATCAAATTCAAATGTATCATTTAATTTCATAATTTGATTTTTTATTTGCTCTTCAACTGGTAAGAAAATAAAATAATTTATGTATTCATTTTGTGGAGTCCCATATTGAATGGAGGAAGCTTGGGCAGTATTTAGGATCCTCTCAAATTCAATGTTGTCATCCTCTATAATTTTTCCAACAGAGGATAAAAAATTTTGACTCATAAGCAATGGTAAACTATTCACTTGGGTCCACCCCCTCTATAATTGATTCTAATAAGTCTGAAAAATTTTCAACAAGATCAAATAAGGAAGTTCGGTTGACAATTCTCTTGATAAATTGCATAAAAAACATTTTTTCTGGATTAGATATTAGAGGTTCAAGGACAATATTATATCCATTTTTCTGAACGGGAAAGGCATCACCGATCCGTACCGATAGCATATTCACATGCTCTATTAAATTGATATCTTTAAACTTCTTAATAAAATTCTTATTTAATGTTTTGGTCAATAATTCCACTGGTTTTCTGGAGGCTTCAAAACGGGTTGTAAAATTAAAAGTTATTGAATTAATTGTCTCATCCACTAGATTAAGTTTATCCATAATATTTTCTATCATCTCTATGCTTGCTTTGCCGGCAACTTGTTCCTTCCTAAGATCCACTGTATTTAAAATTGTAAAAATTAGGCTACTTATAGGTTGATTTTGTACAAAGTATATCATTAAGGAATCCTTAGAAAATATCTGAGCATTCATTACTTGGTTATTTGGAAGTAAAGGATTTGAAATAACACCTTGTTGTATTTGAAATTCATAACTCTTTAAAACATTAATTAAATTGTCCGGTGTAAAAACTAGCCCCTGAGTTTCAATTATAATCTGAATTTGTGCTCCTTTCCCAGAGAGAACCTGTGCAATCATTATTGTAGTAATAATTATGTTAACTTAAATGTTGCGGCAAGGTCATTATATTTTTTAATTGAGGCTTGATTATTTTCAGTTTAAAAGACATTAAGCACCCAAGATATATTTATAGAAAAATAATATCATATGATGCTAAATATTTCTGCTATAATCATAGCCTCAGGAAAATCAGAAAGATTCGGTTCTGACAAACTTATGTATAAGGTAAACTCGAAGCCCATAATATATTATGTTATAAATAATGTAATTAAAGCTAAATTTACCGAACGTTTGATTATACTGAGAAATACTGATCTGAAAGAATATGCCGAAAATCAAGGATTAAATACAGTGTGGAACCAATATTATGAGAATGGCATGTCAGAATCTATAATTCTGGGCATAAAAAATATTTCAGATAGTTCAGATGCTGCAATGATTATTCCTGGAGACATGCCCATGATGACTTCAGATAATTTGAACAGTTTAATAAATCACTTTATTGAAAGTAGAAAGGAAATAGTAGGATTCTTGCTAAATGGAATACCGGTTAGTCCAGTAATATTTTCCAGAAAATATTTCAACGAGCTTCTTCAACTGAAGGGCGACCACGGGGGAAAGCCTGTTATAATGAAGCATATGGATGATTTCACCGGCATAGAAGTTTCTGATAATTCACACATGGATATCGATACAATCAGAGATGCCGATGAGTTTAAAAAAATAATTAATAAAAGTTAAAATAAGTCCCAAACATCAAAAAATATGATAATGAAGATCAGGGGCATACAGACAAAGAGAATGGCACTGGATGAGGCTTTAAAATATTTAACATCATTAAAAGCAGATCCAGATGAAATCCTTGTGTTACCTGAAAAATTCATTACAACTAAAGTAATGAAAAATGAACTGGATAGAATATTAGATTCCTTAAAAATGAATAATACGGTAATTCTCGGAAGTGTTTCCTATCTGGACAGATTTCTTTTCAATAGAACATTTATAATCAGAAATAAACAAATTATTGGCTGGCAGGACAAGATCAATTTATACAGGGCAGAGGCGACAAAGTATACTCCCGGGAACGAATTGAAAGTTTTTAACATGGGAACTTATAGGGCAGGAATACTCGTATGCTATGATTTAGATTTTCCTGATTATGCTAGAATGCTCTTCAGGGCACACTGCGATATTATATTCAACCCCTCCCTCATAAGAAAGGATTTCCACCGGGAATGGCACTGGTATGTCAAGACGAGGTCACTTGAAAACAGGATACCGATAATATCTGTTAATTCTATTTCTGATGATTTCATGGGAGATTCAATAATAACATATCCTGTTAAGGAAGAGGGCGGTGTCAGGATCAATATAACAGAGGATAAATCAGATGATATATTATGTTCTATTGATACAGGTGCATATTCTACAAGCCGGGAAGAGAGGCTAAGAGAGGAGAAAATTATGATAGACAATATAATTATTAAACAAAATTAGGTTGATTGCCGGCATTTTATAGACCATATATTGACCATAGGATTTATAATCAATAAAATCTTCAATATAAAAATAAATTGTTTTCATTTTATTTCATAATTCAAGGTAAGTAATGCACTGGGAATATTTCCTGTAATTATAGCAGACAAATACCACACAGGTGCCGTTGATGTTGTATTATCTCCAACTACCAGAATTGCCGGGTCAATTACTCCTGATGATGTTGTTTGAATTGCTGTCCCCAGCTGTGCTAGTGTCGGGAATATATCTGCGGATGGAACAGGCGTTGAACGATAATATATTGTTATGTTTGACTTAGCAGTACTGCTAACCGACATGTATACGTACATATTCTGATTCTTTAAATTAGTTTCATTTACAATCTCCGCCACATTAACCAATTCTACACGGGTATCATTATCCACATATCCGAAGATTATTCCCTTTCCACCGGAAGATATATGTGCAAAGCCTAACTGGTGGGCTGACCCATAATTAGGGCCACCTTGTACAATAAATGGGTTCGTCGCAGATTTGGTATTAACACCGTAGGTTTGCTGAATAACAACCGATGCGAAAACAGCGGAAGGTAATAACACAATGATTATCACGGCGGATATCGCAATTAACTTCCTTTTATCCACTAAAATTATAACTTATAGAAGTATATAAGCTTTGCTGTAGAATCGCTGGATAATAAATTTGAATGACTATAATTATCACTTATGTATCTCAAAAACATTATAAATTACCTGCAAAAATGAAAAAGTAGCCGGCTTATTTCAATATATATCTTTATATTCAAAATTGAAATTAACAGTTATGTTCTCAGTAGTTTCAACAGCGTTTGTAACGTTTTCCACTATAGTTATATTCCTGTTAAGCGCCGGCCTAACCTTCTTCATTGTAAGAAAATACCTTGCAAAAAAACAATTAAACCTTCTGTACTGGTCATCAGGTCTTATTGTATTCACCATCGCTGTACTACTTGAAATACTCATGGCAAATAATGTTTATAATAGATTTATTATAGATTTTTATCTGTTTCTGGTAGCAATACTGGTCCAGTTTCTTGCCCTGGGTTCTTTCGCACTCTTTGGAAATAAAAAATTTCTGAATTATTATTATATCTACTCAATAATTGCAACCGTATTTTTGGTTGCAACACTTATTCTTTATCCGGTGGGTGACATTATAAGGAGCCATATAGTTTTTGGAGTTCTACCTCTGGGAGTCACACTATCATCATCGGCTGTTACCTTTCCCGCTGCAGTGTTTATAATAATAATTGCAGCAATCAGTTACAGGAAATTCCACAGCAACAAGCTTTTAAGCATAATAGCAGGTGTGCTAGTTGTTTCCGTTGCAGGAACACTATTCATAGTTAAAGTGCCTGTATTCCTTTACTACGCTGAATTCATTGGAATATTGCTTCTATGGTTAGGCTTCATGTAGGTTTTTATTAAATGGAATTATAACCTACTATGGATTACAGATTTGAAGGGGAAACTATAAAAAGAAAACTTATGGATGCCGGCATATACAGTCCATTAAATGATTATGAGGCGAATCCCGAAAGTGGTAGAATTTCCATCGGTTACAGCTATCCGATCAAGGCATTTGAAAAGTTCCTGGGATATTATGACAGTTATTACAATATAGCATACAATCCATCCATTTCTTTCAATACAGATTTTTCTCTTATTTTCAGTGCCTGTAAATATAATAGCAATAGTGGAAATGATAGGGTCATTCTGGACGGAAAATCCGCAGATAAATACATAGAAAGATACAGAAAACCATTGGAGTTTTTCAGGAAAAATAATAATATAAAGGGTTCATTTTCTTTTTATATAAAACGATATAGAAAATACAGGGAAGCAAAGGGAATGAGTGAATCCTCTGCAGTTGCATCAGCTGTTTCCAGGAGCATAGTAAAAAATATATATGGAGATAATGCCGGAAAAGATGATAGCATTGTTTCAAGGTATGCAAGAATGGTATCCGGGTCAGGGACAAGGGCGGCAGTAAACGGGCCCTCAATATGGCTTTCATATCCCGGCATTAATGAAAATGAGTCCTATGCTGTTAAAATACCGGCAGATGTTAAAAAAGTAGGTTACGCAATATTTCCGGCAAATATAGATTACCAGACCATTAGCGCCCACTCAGAAGCTGTAAAATCACCATTCTATGAATCATGGATTACTGAAAAATATACTAGAATAAAAGAAATTGTGACTGGAAATTTTAATGTTAAAGATTTGATGGAAAGGGCAAGAGAAGATATGTTCAGCCTTAATTCTGTTCTATTATCACGTGGAAATATTGTGCAGACCCCTGAAAGCCTTAAATTATTGAAAACATTTATTGAATTCAGCAAAAAAAATGAGGGTATTTACATTACAGGAGATACTGGTCCATCCCTCATGGCAATGTCACTGGATAATAAATTATTAAATGAATTCCTTGAGTTAAGTGGCAGGGATTATTTAATAGGAACCCATAATCCTGATGCACATGAAAAATACCTTAATGAATTCAGAAAAGAATCAGAAGAATATTTTTCTAATATTAATTGAATATTTTATATTCTTTTTGCATTTTCGTAATGAGTTGTGATAATAGTTTTATGTTTCCTGAAGCTATTGCCCTGCTCAACTTCAATATATCAGTATTAATGTTATAATAAATAGTTTCAGAGGATAACTGAT
>JAJZZW010000029.1 GCA_021797385.1 Thermoplasmata archaeon
TTTCTATGCTTTTTATCAGCCTGTTCAGGTCATCCTCATCCATCTTTCTCTCAATTGGATACATCTCTTTTTTTGCCATGAAAATGTAATACTTATAAGTATAATAATGTTAGTAAATAACTATAATGTCCCGAAGTTCGGCCAATAATAATTCATATTAACAAAGGTTGGCTGAATCTGTGTATGATTTTCCTCATTCCAACTACAGAGTTTTCAATTAGTAAACTAAAAAATATCAAATTAACAAAATTAGCAGGCTGAAACTAAAATTAAAATAAATTTTCAAAAATATAATTAAACTGGCCAGAAGAACTTAGCAAGCTCAACTATAACTCCCATCGCTATACCTATATAAATTATCAACTTGGGATCCAGAGCGGGACCTTTAATCTCCTCTTCATTGAAATATCGGATTAATCCAGCTCCTGACTGGAAGTTCTCATTCTGGTTATCCTTTGCCATTGTTTACATTAATTTAACTATGTAATTTAAAGATTTTGGTTATTCATTCTTTGACCTAAAATTGTAGATATGAATTTTTCAGCTGTTTCCTGCTCAACTATAATTTTATAGCTTTCCGTTTCTGTTTTAATATGAAAATAATTGCATTTAATCAGCGATGGAAGATTCGGTAAGTTAATTTCATATGTACGCCGGCCCTGTGAAATAGCAACTATTGAATTTAAATCTATTTTCAGAAATGGTAAATATGATATCACCCAGGGTGAAGAGTATTGGTAAAATTCTATAACATGACCAAGAAATACAGCCTTTGCCTCTATGTATTTTTCCTGGATAAGCTCCGAAACTACATTAAAATTATTATTCATAATAGATATTGTAAACTTTGCCTTTGAATCGACAATATTGATAATATTCCCTGGCAGATATTTCGGAATTCTATTCAATATACTCAGTTCAGAGATATGGTTATAGTATACATATGGAAAGACCGAGAGTGAAATGGTGAGAATAAAGAATATTCCAGTATAAAAAAGGAAAGCAGTTACAAAATCAGGAGATTTAGATGAAATAATAATTGAAAGTATGATAGAAAATATGAATACGGAAAGAAAGTAGTACCGTCTTCTAATCATAAATTGGTAAGATAAGAAATATATTAAACATTTTGATATATGAACCGGCGAATATTTGCGTGAATTATGATAATAGATTAAATCTGTTCTAAATCATATAGTAATCACGATTAGTATTGGACATATTATTTATAGATATAGTTCATTAACCTACAATGACCGTTCCCTATTATAGAAAAAAGTACTTTCGGGTCACAGTTATACTGGTTATGGCAGTTATCATAATACTTATTTCAATAACAGCATATTCAGGCGTTTTTCCTCCTGCCAGCGTTGTGGAGTCTTACAGTATGGAGCATTCTGACAGATGGCAGTATGGGTTAATAGATGAAGGAACTATTGTACTGGTGAAAAAAGTGAATAATATAGATGAGGTAACAACCTATGTTAAGGGGAAGCAGGATAATTTTTCAACCTATGGGGAATATGGAAATGTTATATTATATCACAATACAGCTCTTGGTGTTGTCACAATTCACCGGGCAATGTTTTATCTATACTGGAACGGGTCAGTACCTGAAATCGGAGGTTATAACAACCAGTCTTATATTCACATTTATGGAGATATAATATTACTTGATAATATTGGATATGCTCATAGAAATCTTATAGTAAATGTTTCCACAGATAAAGGCGATTCCGGATTCATCACAGTAGGCGATCACAATCTTGCATGTCTTTCAAAAGATTCAGGATACTATAACAAAACATATAATGCCTATTATGCATCGGACCAGAACATATGGGGGATAAAGCCGGTGAATCTCACTGAAATTGTTGGTAAAGCATACGGTTATATTCCATGGTATGGTTTAATTAAATTAAATGTAATGAAACTGGAGGGTGAGTGGCCCAGCGAATATTCAACGCATGTTCCAGAATACTCATACGATTACCTGATTTCATCAATTTTAGGATTTCTCGCTGTGATATTTTTCCCCTACAGAAAAGTCTATAAAAAAATTAAACAGAAAAATTAAAAATTTCTGGATATAACATCAGGCTTTCCTGCTACTTTAAGATAAACAGGATCACATGGAAATTCCTTTGCCGCTTCCTTTACCTTTTCCATATTTTCCTTTTCTACTGCAACAAAAACATTGGTTCCGCCGGTCACAATATAGGCATTCCAGAAGTCTGATTTTAATTCCGAAATTTTATTAATAAATTGCTGCATTGCATCTGTAATTATATTAACGCCCACATCACGGAGCAGGGAATGATACTCCAGTGTATCCTTTTCACCAGCTTCAAATATTCCCTTTATATTATGGCTGTCAGCAAACTTCTCAAGTTCCTTTGCCCTGATTTCTGAATTTTTAACCCGTTCCTGGTATTTTTCATGATTTATTATATTTTCATGGATAACATCGGAAGGCTTTCTTTTGTCAGAAAACTTGCAACCGACTATTACATAGTCCTGGAAATCATTCGGACCGAGGATTTCATCTGTTAATGATTCTTTGCCGTTTGCATGATTAATTGTAAATCCACCGTAGAGGCTTCTTCCCACACTTTCCGATATTTTCTGCAGATCATTCTCGAAATTGAAAATATTTATATTGTACTCAAATATTGATTCTATACATTCTCCAATGGCTGCTGCACCTGCATCTGAGCTTCCGCTAAGAATATTTTTATTTTCAGATATAAATGATACTTCCTTGAATTCAGGGTGTCTTTTCAGTATATCATTTTTATATTTATCTATAACAATAAAGGGAGACCTGTTTGAATCCTCTGAAATTTGTTTACCATTGATGATTCCTGACCTTTGATTTGAGAGATAAAGGTCTGTCTTTACATATATATCATCATTCAGGCTGGTATATGCTATGCCTGCAGTGGTATGCCTTGGAAGTCTCTTAATATTATCAGATATACCTCCCAAAAGCAGTATTCCTATTGTGGGATACGCCCTGACTTCAACGTAATATTTTTCCATATTCTGAAATCATATATACGATAAAACCATTTTGCTTAACAGGATTGTATTTCTATATCGAATTAAAGGCATAAAAATAATTGGCTCATAAACTGCGTACCTAAAGAATTATTTATTAGATATACATTAACTTCCATGGATTATAAGGTCTCAGATATAATGACAAAGAATCCCCTATGCTATACAGTTCCCAGTTCTATTTCAGAAATCATAAAAATATTGATTAAAAACAACGTAACAGGCATACCCATAAAAAATAGTCAGAATAAATACCAGGGTATAATAACCAGAAGGGATATATTTTATAAACCTGATGAAACACAGACTGCGCTTGTCATGAGAAAAGCACCTACAGTGAATGAAAATGACCCTGTTGATGTCGCAGCAATGCAATTATACACACAGAAAAAAAGGCATCTTGCTGTTGTCAATGACGATAATGAAGTAGTTGGAATACTTACGCCCCAGAACTTTTTGAACCTGATAAAGGAAAAATACGGAAAGACCAAGGTTAAGGATGTTATGGAATACAGCTCTGTCCCGTGCTGGGAGGAAACACCATTATCAGTTGCACTTTTAATGATGAATCTTTCAGAGATATATTCATTTCCGGTTGTTGATAAAAATGTAAAGTTTACCGGGCTGATCACTGACAGGGATATATTTGACCGTGTGAAGATGTATGAAACTATAGAATCCACAGAATCCGGAATAGCCGACGATGAGGATCCGTGGTCATGGGAAGGAATAAGAAACGTTTTCACGTATTTTATAGCCAAGTCCAACATAAAAGTTCCGGATATACCTGTTAAAAAGCTTATAGTAAAGGAGCCGCAGGTTATATACCTTGAATCTGACCTGGAAGACGCCGTAAAACTCATGTCGCAGAAGAACTATAACCAGCTTCCGGTTCTGACCGGCCATGGTGACCTTTATGGTATGCTATATGATATAGAAATAATGAAAATATTCAAGGATTAAGATGTATGAGGATGCAGTTGAACTGGCAAAAAGGAGGGGATTTTTCTGGCCATCTTTTTCAATATATGGCGGGTTTGCAGGATTCTATGACTATGGGCCTCTGGGGGTTCTCCTGAAAGATAATATAGTAAAGATATGGAAAGAGGAATATTTGAATGAGGGTGCCATATTCATTGATTCACCGAATGTTACACCAGAACCTGTATTCCAGGCATCGGGTCATATTGCAAGATTTTCGGATCTTGCAGCTGAATGTGATCAATGCAAAAATAAATTCAAACTTGAAACCGTACTGGGATTCAATAAAATTTCATCTATTCCCACATCCATGAAAGATGCTGAAGATCTTGTTGAAAAATATAACCTGAAATGCCCTGTTTGCGGCAGTATAATAAAAAAAGTTTACGACTTCAATTTGATGTACAGGGTTTCGGGTGATTATTATCTCAGACCTGAGACAGCTCAGGGTATTTTTGTGAATTTCAGGCTGTTGAATAACTATAATCGTGGAAAAATACCCATGGTGGTCGGGCAGCAGGGAAAGGGATTCAGGAATGAAATATCTCCCAGACAGAGCCTGATAAGGCTGAGGGAATTCAATCAGTGTGAAATAGAGGTATTTCTTGATCCGGAGAACCTTAAATTCTCGGAGCTTTACGATTATAAAAAGATAAAAATCAGGCCCAATACAGGTGAAGACCTGTATATTTCGGTAAAGGAAGCCTATGAGAAAAAAATTATAAGTAGCCAGGCATTTGCATATTTTGTGCTCAAAACCCAGGTCATCCTTGAAAAGATTGGTATATCAAATGATAAGCTAAGATTCAGACAGCATGAACCGGATGAAAGGGCACATTATGCAGCGGATTCCTGGGATGCTGAGGGATTAATCGATGATGAATGGTTTGAAATTGTTGGAATTGCAAACAGAACCGATTTCGATCTGAAAAACCATGAAAACAGTTCGGGCAATCAGATGAGAATAAAAATAGGTGAGAAAGATGTTATTCCATACGTAATAGAGCCATCCTACGGTATTGACCGTATACTTCTCACACTGATATCCCAGAGTATGGAGAAGAAGGACGGAAAGAATTTACTAAGATTACCGTACTACATGGCACCTTACCATATAGCTGTGTTTCCATTAATGAAGAAGGATAATCTCAAGGAAAAGGCAGAAGAACTATATTCAAAACTAAAGAAGGTCGACAGCTATATATTATATGATGAAACTGGAACCATCGGCAAAAGATATGCCAGGCAGGATGAAGTAGGAACTCCTTTCTGCATAACGGTAGATTACCAGACACTGGAAGATGATACGGTAACACTGAGAAACAGGGATACAGCAGAACAGGAAAGAATTAAAATTAACGATATACTAGATAGCAATTTTATAAAAAATTTAATTGAAAATAAATCTAGATTATAAACTCAGTCAGTTATAATTATTTTCCTTCCATTTTTATTTTTCATTGTTATGGAGGTTTTATACCTTGATCTGCCTCTCATGAATAGTGCATCACTGCTTCCGGACATTTCCGATATGTATTTTATCAGGTCACGCATTGAATTAACAGTCTTTCCATCAAATTCTGTTATGACATCTCCAGGTCTGATTCCTGATCTGTAAGCAGGTGAATCGGGATCTATCCTTGCAACCATTACTCCTGTGTCAATTCCAGTGCCGTATCTTCTGGCTATGCTGCTATTCATCTCTATTCCTGAAATACCAATGTATTTTCTGTTGACCTTACCGGTAGATATCATATCATGGAGCTCCTTTTTTACAGTGTTCACCGGTATGGAGAAGCCAATGCCGTTTGCCTGTGCAATTATTGCCGTGTTTATTCCAATGGCTTTCCCGGACATATCTATTAGTGGACCTCCACTGTTCCCTGGATTGATTGCGGCATCGGTCTGCAGCAGCCCCTCAAATATGAAATCTGCCCAGGGCATAGGCCTGTTCTTTGCACTGATAACGCCCAGGGATACTGTATGCCCGCCCGGAAGTCCCAGTGCATTCCCTATTGCAAGGACCATAGATCCTGTTTTTATCGCCTCTGAATCACCCAGCTCAAGCACCGGGAATTCAGTACCGGGGAGTTTTACTATAGCAACATCGGTTTGTGGGTCCCCTCCTGCAACAGTTCCGGTGTATTTACTTCCATCACTGAGAATTACCTCAACCTCTTCGGAATCTTGTATTACATGATTATTTGTAAGTATATAACCATCAGGGGTGATAATAAAGCCTGATCCTGATCCTTTCACCGGGGCAACTCCGTAACCGTAGGATTGCACCTCCAGGGTGGTATTAATGCTTACAACTGCCCTGCTTGCCTTCTCTGCTATATCTACCATATTTCTATTCAAAGCCTCTATTCCTTCCATGATTCTATAATGCAAAACATATTTATATATCAGAAAGTTATGTAAAATATATCAGGTGAATTCAAATTGACTTACCTAGAATTAAAAGAAATTACATCCGGAGAGGATTATACCAGGAAATATTCTGAAATAATGAGGCAATGGACAGTACCGGTTGTTATCGCTATAGGAAAGTATGAGGGTGCAGGTTTCAATAGGATAAAAAAGGAGGTAAAGGGAATAAATAATACAAGTTTATCGGCTACTTTATCAAATCTGGAAAAGTATGGTATACTGGAAAGGGTTATAATTCCATCAAGGCCGGTCAGGGTCAATTATTCATTCACTGAAAATGGCAAAGAGTTTTACAGTATATGCATTAATCTGGCTTCCTTTATAGAAGATCTCCAGAATACAAATGAATAGTTTAAAATATTATAATAATGGAAAATAATGCTATATAGATATTTATAGAATTAATCATTAATTTTGCACGCCCTCAATTTTATGAGAGATTATAAATTTATGTTCTGCACCCCTGAAATGGATAAATGAGACCTCATAAACAGGAGCAATGAAACCTGTGATTACGTATGTAGTATTGCCGTGGGGAACGCCAAAACTCCATAGATAGCAAACATATGTAGAATTGTAATTAGAGATGGAAATTTCAGGGCATGGACATATGGCATTATTTATATAGTATTTTAGGGATAAATTGAAGGAAATTCCAGTGAGGGGGAAACTCAATGATTGATGCCCCTTTACTATGCGCATTGATATGCTTACATGCACACCTGCATAATAGATGTTTGAAGGATCAGAGCAATTTATTACATAATATGTTGCACTGGAAGAACCATAGGTAAAATTATATGCATCCTTTGATGCATTTATGCTATTCAGATATGAGTTGGTTTGAGGCTTGAGGAAGGGTGGTTCCGTAGCAGCTTCATACCCCATAAACGAAAACATTACAATGAGAACAATAGCTACTGTCAGATATTTCTGTTTTTCCCCATTATTGTCACCTAATGATAATACTGTGCAAGCAAAAACGATTCACTTATTGAAATTTCGTAATTGCCATTTTCAAATTCCACCGGTTTTAGATCGCTATCTATAATTTTAAATGTACTTGAGTATTGTAGATTATTATAGTACGGGTTTTCTCTTGTACCACCGTGATTAATACGATAAAATAAATCAAAGCAGCTTCCAAATTCATGGACATTTTTTATATGATATTCCGGTATGAATCCCCATAAGTGTGTCCAGTAACCATAAGAGATTGATGGCCAGTATACCCCGGCTTTAGGGCTTGTTACTTTTCCTGCATTTACAGTTATTTTATATTCATTGTTATTGCAATTTTTGTATATCGATGTTTCCTGTGAAGTTGAAAGGAGGGATGTGGGACTGGGTATCGATATACCTATGGCCCCTAGAATAACGTTAAGGAAGTAGAATGCATCATTTATTGTTGCATCCATTTTACCAGTATTTTTATGATGATCCTGAAAGTAATTCTTATAATTGACTAATTTTAGATCACATTTACCACCTGTAGTCTGATCGATTTTTTGTTTTACACAGTTAACGTTATAATCATGACTTTTTACCGGGCTAAAAGTTGATACAACACAGATACTGAAATGGTCTCCATTCATATATTTTTGTTCTGGAGTTTCAACAGTTTCCGAGACAACTCCTATTTCCGCCCCACCGGAGTTGAACACACAGCCACCCATGGATAGTCCTCTGGTTATGTTTCCATATTCTACCATGTCGCTGCCTGCAGGGTCGCATCCACCTGCACTGTACATTGGCTTTACTTCCGGGTCTATTGTATGTGTCTCATTACCGGACAGTTCCACTGCATATTTCATGTTCAGCACAGCATAACTGTGGTAATTTACTATCACAGTGGACACAGGCATTGAGTTCACAGGATTTACAATAATGTTATTGAATATCAGCGGGTCATCTGTTCTTCTTATATTCATTATACTTACACCGGTTGGATTGAAAGCTTTATCTACCATATGGCTGCCGGTTATTCCCATTATATTCCTATCGGGCAGCAGCATATTATAGCATACAATAAAGCTCTGGTTTATACTTTTCAAATTTTTTAGTACAATGTTTGAGGAGACCATACTACCATGGAATGAAAATATGTATGATGTTCTCATGTTTCTGTTCTCAAGTGTTTCCACTGCAGAGTTCTGGTAATCGTTTTTTATCATATGAATTTCTGTTATCTTCCCTTTCTCAATGGATAGCCCTTCGTTTACAGAATAAATATTCCACATGGCAGGATAGAATCTACCACCGAGGTCAATGTATGGATCGTTTCCTGAAAATATGACACCTGCATTACCAGAGTAGAATGCCTTTCCCTCTGGCTTCACATCAAACATTTTTTCAGGGATGTTTACAGCTGCAGCATGAGATGAATCTCCAGCTGCCTGACCATTGCTGGCTGAACTATCGACCGCTATGGCAAAACCTGAAGCTATGAATATGGCTGACATAACTATCCCTAAAATTGCCTTTTTATTCATAATGATATTAATGTATCAATATATATATTTCGGTAACAATATTAGTTAATAGTTTACCGGTTAACTATGTTGATAAGTATAGAGGAACACATATTATAATTATTTCTATGGAATACTGAATGAAAATTGAACGATATGTCTGACAATATTGCATATAAACCGTAATGTACCGAATAAGTCACTTGCATAATTAACATCGGCTTAATTTATTGTACCAATTGTAGAAATATACCTTTAGTATTATTTCCTGTACAATATTATCAGGCTTTACAGCTGTTATTATTTCACCGAAAAGCCTCCTTGTCTCAGAAAGGTATATCTTACCATTCCATCTTAGACCGCGATCATTCTTTATTTTCCAGAGCCCTTCACTGAACCTTTTAATCAATCTTGTAATCTTTTCCCTGTATGGAGAGCACCTGGACAGTGTGGATTCATACATCCTTGCAGGTATTGATACCTTCTCCTCGAATTCATTGTAAATAGCCTTTGAATCATATCCCTTATCACCGTATAATCTTCTTACCCTGTTCTTTACCCACCTTATCAGATTTATTCCCCCTTAACATTATTTGTATGCTCATCTGTAATTCAGTAATCTATTATCTCAAAATTGTTTATGCTTATAACAGCATCCAGTTTTCCATACCACTCTTATTTTATGCCATTTATTGCCTAAATAGTCTTCGCTTAATGTTGCTTTAAATCCTGAAGAGTCTATTACTGCTAATGCACCACTGATGTCGTTCACTATTTCTGGAATAATCTTCCTGATTCTTCTGTATATTGGTATGAACGATATTTCATGGAATCTGAATATTCTTGATAGTTTATGGAGTTCAGACTCTAGCTGCCTCAATGTTAATCGTTTTAAATCCATTAGCCTTGCTAAATACATTATTACTATTCCAGGTACTATAAAAGGTGTTCCCATTTTCCTGCTATTGTTCTCTTCCAGCAGTTCCCTCCATCTATTGAATACACTGTAATCCAGAAAATCATTCATTGCACTGATATATTTTTTAGAGTGATTATTTCTGTAGTTGAAGTGCTATATCTTCTTATACTCCTGTTTGATCAAGGGTGACTGGTTTTGTTGTCATAAAAAACTAATCAATCTTCCTGTATTTAATCATACATGGGATTTACATTTAATTACTATTTATGGCAAAATGAATTACGCAACTTACTCCTTTTACTTATCAGAAAATTTTTATAGATTGGTGAGTTGCTTTTTCATGGCCCGAATTATGAGTGAAAAGAAATATGTGTTATTACTGATAGCAGTATTTGCATTTACGTTTATCTTTACTTTCATGGTACTCTCCCTTCCATCCCATGAGATGAGTTTCGTGAGCCTGGCTATAATTCCACTGGCTCTCACGGCAGTATCCACGGTTATACTGTACTCAGGTATGAGGAAATTGGTCAAAGATTCACGGAAAAGAATTAAAAGTACACTTGTATTTTCTATTTTTACCTTTATACTTTTTGAATCTATAATGGCAATATTAACCCTTCACAGCATTGAATCTACATTATTAATGATTCCAGCTGACCTCGTGCTCCTGTCAATACCGCTTTATATCACTTTCAAAAGATCAAAAGGGTTCAGGGAGGGTGATGAATACAGCAGTGAACTTTCAGAAAGGCTTGCAGAACTTACCGGTGATGGTTCTCATAAAGTATATATAAGATCGGGAATGGGACCTGCCATGGGTACAGCAACAGACGGAAAAGAGTGGAATATAATAATACTAAATGATGCCTTTTCAAGATTGAATGATGACGAAATAGAGATGCTCATGCTAGAAAAGTATTATGATAAAATAGAGGGCCGGTCAAAAATATTGGTTTATTTATCGTTCGGATTATTTGTACTATTTATAGATTTAATCCTGGGAATTTACGTTTTGAGCATGGTTCTACCGGCAGCTTATGGAGTTTACTTTATACCTGCACTGGCAGCTGTGGTTATAATGGGTCTGATTTTTCCTTTTTTCATAGTTAGGAGTTCTGTTTCTTCCTTCAGGAAAATAGATGAAAAAATATTATCAGTAAGCGGCAACAGAATGGCATTGATTTCCCTCATTGAGAAGGAAAGTGATCGTGAACCTGTGGGTGCCATGACACAGTACCAGTATTACAGATACAAGGACAGGCAGAAGAAAAATGCCCAGAGGCGCATCAGGAATATACAATAAATTCAATCCACTGCAGGCTTTTCTGTACTTGCGAGTTTTAAGAGAACTTCTCTTTCTGTGATTGTTCCGGTGCATTTTCCCGTTCCATCCACAATTGAAAGTATATTGACATTGTTTTCTTTCAGGATTCTCACGGCATCTGTAACCTCATCGTTGATATCTATATTTACTACTTTCTCCAGATGTAGCTGGTTGACCTTCCCCCGCCCTATGGCCTCCTTGGGGAGGAGCAGAATATCTATAACATATAGAGTTCCAACCGGCTTCATATTTTCATCAACTACAATGGCATAGGGTATATTTTTGGAAAGAAGTTTTTCCAGGGCTGATTGCAATGTATCATTAATTCCAACCATGACATCGAGTCCTGGAATCCTTGCATCCATAACCTTTACATTCATAAGATTTTCTGCCAGTATTCTACCCTCCTTGCTTATATCCATCACGTCATCAGAGGTTTTGGTAACTATGGCCTTTACCTCAGAGAGTACAAATCCGACCACAATCCATACAAGGAATAGGGATGTGTACCACGAAACCGTGGAGTATGCTGAATATATCAGTACTATGGAACTTATTATGGCTCCTACGAGGGCGAGTATAACCTCTTTAAAATCAGTTAAATAGGAAAAAATACTGGCCTTTGCACGGGACATTAGTCTCCTGCCCCTTCTGAGCCCAACACGTATGAGTGAAAAATTTGCGCTTACATGGATAAATAAACCACCTAACGCTGATATGGTGCCCAGGAATATGAAAGCGGTCTCCGCGGTTATGTAATGCAGGATCAGAAGTGGTAGGACAATCATTATTGCACTGACAAAGCCCGTTGCTATCAACGGATTGTCCTTGATCTTTCTTGCAAATATGGAGGGAAATGACCTGTCATAGCCCATTCTGAAGAATGTCCTGGAGGCTGCTGATCCAAAAGAAAGAATGGCGAGAATAGAATCGTTTATTGTTGCTATTGCAACTGCAAAATAGAGATATATACCGTATTTACCGAAATTATTCAGAATTATACCTATAACGGGAAGTTTATCGCTTACCGGTATGATTATGTGATTCTGAAGTATAAGATTTGCAAAGGCATAAATCATCAGGGTCGCAAGTGTTCCTCCTATAAGGATTACAGAGATCACACTCCGTCCTACAACCTTCTTCGGGTTTGTAATCTCACCTGAAACAGGTGCGATGGATCCATATCCTGTTGGAATTCCCATAGCAAATAATATGCCCAGGGCAAAGTCCCCGCCAGAAATATGATAAACTGCTGGATTTGGTATATATGCCGCACCTTTTGTCATGACAAATGAGAAAAATACTATACTTACCATTAATGCTATTTCAATGGCAACTGCATATAATGCATATTTTGATGACAGTTTAATGCCGACCAGAAGAAATGTAACAGATGGCACCATGATCAGGAGAAATGCATAATATTCAGAGATTCCGAGAACAGTAACTATAATGAATATTGCACCTGTAAGGTATGCAAGTGCATATAATATGGAATAAAATATGTACATCCAGCCAGTATCAAATCCGATTCTTGCAGAGAGTGCCTGGAATGCATAGGTATAATATCCTCCTGATGATGAAAAACGCTTTGAAAGTTGCGTAACAGATAAACCATTGATAAGAACGAGGAACATGCCTATTACCATTACAATAGGGGCATCAAAGCCGGCAATTGTTATTGCGTATGCTGCGTAGGTTAGAATGCTGAGTAGTGGAGACATGCCACCGAAGGAGAGGAAAAATACGTCCTTGAATGTCAAATGCCTAGTAAATTCACCACGCGTCGCGGACGTTTCTGTCATTCATCCTCTAATATGTCAATATTATAAAACTTTGTCCCTCATTGATATAAATTAGAAATTTAAATAAAATATTCATAATTTTAATATATCTTTTAGTAATGTTTTCAGGAATTCATTGTCTGTTATATCCTCTATATAGCCTATGAAACCATTTATGATTAAATCCTTTGACTCTGCCTCTGAGAGCCCTCTGGATCTAAGATAGAATATCTGCTCAGGATCAATACTGGATATTGCCGATGAATGCTTCGATTTTGTATCGTTGTTCTTGATGAGCAGTGCTGGTTTTGAGTTGCCCTTTCCATCTTCTGACATCAGGAGAATTGCAGAGCCATAAAATCCGGTTGATTTTGTTCCATCCGGTTCTATGTCGATATTGCCCCGGTGCATGGTAGAACTTCTATCAAACACCACACCTTTTATATTGATATCGCAATTTGAATATTTTCCGTACTGTAAGCTGGAATCCCAGATATCCATTTCCTGGTCAGCTCTGGAGATATTTACACCGTAAGACCTCATGGTTGTATTTGAATGCATCTCGCTTTCATGGTTGTAAAGTACCCTGCTGCCACCTGTATTTACGTCTATTATCCGGATTTCGGAGTTATCGTATAACACCGGCCTAAGGTATGTAAGATTTACAGTATCTTCTCCTTCTGCCTGGATATAGTTATATTTTACATGCGACCCTTCCAGGCAGAATATGTAAATGTTCCTGCCATGAACTCCATCCCCCTCTCCATGCTTTCTGTATATATCAGTGATTTCAACTGAGGAATTTTTTCCGACAACTATAACATTCTTGAAGGTAAACGATGAATTAGAATCCTGTACAGATTCTATTTTAATTTCAGTCTTTACATTGTCAGGCACACTTACAAAGTATCCATTCTCGTATGAAAAATTTATCAGATTTTCCCTGTTGTACTTTCCGAATATCTTATCGACATAATTCCTGAATAATTCTGGCTTTTCTGTGAAAGCAGTTCTCATACTGGACATATAAATATCTCTTTTGTTACCGCTTACAACAAAATCAGAATCAGTAACCACAAGGTCAAATTCATTATCGATCTTTCCCTCCTTCCTTATGGAGACGGATAACTCACCGAAAGCCATTCTTTCAAGATCCTTTTCTGTAATAGTAACATAGCTTTTTTTATCGGGGCTCTCCTTATAGGTAGGATCAGGATACCTGAGATAATTTATATAAGCCTGCTTCCTGTATTCTATGTCGAAATCATGGAATCTGGTGTTTAATGTTTCTAAATAATTCTCTATCATATTATATCACCATAAAAATGAATAAAAATATATTTATCCCACAGCTCCCATTTTGGACATTTCCAGCTTGACCAGCCTGTTCATTTCCACTGCAAATTCCATGGGTATCTCCTTCATTATGTCATCCATGAATCCCAGAACTATCATAGATGATGCCTCATCCTCGCTCAATCCTCTTGACCTGAGGTATGTAAGCTCGTCTGTCCCTATTTTTCCTACTGTTGCCTCATGGCTGAATTCTGCAGTTGGCTCATATATCTCATCATAGGGGTATGTATAGTTCTTTGAATCACTGTTTATTAAGAGCGCATCGCACTGTACATGGCTTTTTGCCCTCTTGGCACCCTCGTTCATTCTTACAAGGCCACGGTATGCTGTAAGCCCGTTATCCAGGCTGATAGATTTAGATACTATCCTGGAGGTTGTGTCAGGTGCCAGATGAAGCGCCTTGCCTCCTGCATCCTTGAAGGTATCCTTTGTTGCCAGTGTTATCTGTAGATTTGATGTGGATGCTCCCCTTCCCCTGAGATAGGATGAGGGATATATCATGGTTACCTTTGATCCGAGCTCCCCTGTTACCCAGTCCATATGGGCATTTTCATCAACCCATGCCCTTTTTACGGGAAGGTTGTATACACTATCTGACCAGTTCTGCACACTTGTGTATTTTACATCGGAGTTCTTCCTTGCATATATTTCTACTATGGCTGTGTGTAATGAGCTTGTGTTGTATTTGGGCGCTGTGCAGTTATGAACTGCAAATCCCTTTACCAGATATGAATCGTCCGTTTCAACTTCAAGGTTGTATACAATATCGTTGTATTCCTCACGCTCCACCTTTTTTATGGGAACGTAGTAATAGTTGTTCTTATGCCTAACCCTGCTGAATTTTATATTTTCAGTATATTCTATTATATACTGTTCTTTTCTCTGAATAGCCCTGCCGTGGATTTCATCGCCGGAAGCAGGCCTGATCATTATGCTGGCAAATATATTGTTTCTCGAAAACATTTCCTGAAGCTGGAATGCAAGGGCCCTGCTAACTGTTGCTGCCCTGACCATTTTTGATTTGCCCTTTTTTAGATATGTGTTGCCATCTCCTTTCAGGTAATAGTCTATTAACAGTTTCTGCTTTTCTGCAGTAAGTTTCATGATTTTATCCGAAAATGCCTTCTTATCCGCGTATTTTCCTCCATTTTCCAGGCAGAATTTTATCAGTGGTTTCGAGTATGTTGAAACTGTATAGTATTTCTTCCCTGCCATGAATATA
>JAJZZW010000172.1 GCA_021797385.1 Thermoplasmata archaeon
GATTTGTAACTATGCCTAAATTGTTAGTCAATCTTTCAATATTTTTTGTGTTAATATTGTATTTCCATAGGTCATTATCATTGACAAAAACAACTAAATTATCATTTATATCTGGATACATAAAATATCTTTCCATATACAAATTATACTTGGTTTTTATTTATATGTTTTGCTTGATGCATATTGCCATAGATAAATTTTGCAAAAACACAAAATTTGAGAAATTCAACGAAAGAATACGTGCCAGGAATGAATTTAACTAAAAACATAGATGTTATTTGTCAATATTCTTCTAGAATAACAGGCTTTATAGTTTCTTCATCATAATATTCTCTATGTTATGTGTTTTCCCTTTCTCAATTATTAATTCTGCACGGTATCTTGTTTTAACAATATTTTCAGAATAATTTTTGCCATTTATGTTATCCCATATATTTGATGATAATTCCCTGGCTTCTTCCTTTGTGAGTTCTGAATACTTCTTGAAATAGGAGTCTTTGTCTTTAAATGCAGTTTCCATTAGCAGGAAAAACCGTTCTACAAACCACTCCTTAATATATTCCACCTTTGCATCTATAAATATTGAAAAATCAAGAAAATCTGAGACATAAATCTCATCTTTCTTTCCAGGATTTTTTACCTGCAATATATTCAGCCCTTCCAGTATCAGTATATCCGGGTCAACAAGGTCCTGTTTTTCAGGCAGTATGTCATATTTCAGGTGTGAATATACCGGTATCTGTGTGCGGGCTACGCCGGATTTTATATCAACAAGAAAATTTATAAGGTCCTGGGTTTCATAACTTTCAGGGAAGCCCTTTCTTTCCATAATATTCTCTTCCATAAGCCTGGCATTGCTTTTAAGAAAATTATCCGTTGATACTATATAAATCCTCAAATCTGGATTTATTCTCTCTAATAGGGTTTTCAAAAGCCTCGAAGTAGTACTTTTACCCACAGCAACACTTCCTGTCACCCCGATGATAAATGGCATTTTCTGGGGTTTAATTCCCATGAAATCATTCCTCTCCCTGTAAAGATTGATGTTATTATTTATTGAGAGCTGCAATAGCCTTGTAATCGGGAAATAAAAGTCCTGTATTTCAGATGCAGTGATTTTATCATTTAATGCAAGTATCCCCTTAATATCACTTTCTGACAAAGTAATATTAAGATTTCCCCTCCTCTTTGCCCATTCTTCTCTACTAAAGCTAAGATATAGATTTGAGCTGATGTTTCTCCGGGGCAGGTAGGTCTTATTCATATCCATAAATAGTTAAATAGTATTTAAATTCTTAACCGGGGATATTATCTGTTAATTTTTTCCTTTAATTTTCCTAAAAGCACTTCAAGGCCATTCCAGTCATGCACTATATCATATGACATGCAATAATCCAGCATCAGGTTATTCTGCCCTGATGCAAATCTCCTATTGTCGGTCTGGAATCCGATGCATATTTTGCCAAAGGCATAAGCCATTCCAAGTTCAACGCAGGCACCTTCATCCGGCACCCTGCCATCCATTACCATAATAAGTGCTGATGAGGATTTAAGGGCATCAACATCCCGGTTAAATACCCTTTTGCTCGTCTCCGGCCATAAATCAGGGTCTTTCAAAAGCATTTCGTCCTCCCCACCATCCCTCTGTGGGAGGTAGGTTGTAAAGCCACGTTTTTCAAGAAAGCCTGCCAGTTCCCTGTTAAATTTCAATTCCATCTCATTAAACAGTGGGGCTGAAATATAAAAATCATAAGATTTCATTATGCTTTATTTGAATAATAAATAAAGTTTTTTTGAAAAGCATTTAAATTCTATACATCATTATAATTCCAAATAATTATTTAGAAATTCATATGTAGAAAAGCAATTATTTAGCTGGTACCGCTGCATTGTTCGGGGCTATGCCAAATTGCTATATATCCTGTCTACAAGCCCTTTCCGGTAAGCCTGTGGATTTATCCCGGTAGCTATTCTCTTCTTCCCTCCATGCTTTTCCATAAATTCTGTACTACCATCAGGCTTGACTGTAATTTCCCCATTCACAAACTCAAAGGCATCAGGTTCTATGAAGGAAAATACTGCTATGGGGTCATGCATTTCAAAAGTGCCATGCTCTTCTATCATAAATTTTGTGGTTTTATGGATAAAATCTTCTAATGGGCTGCCAGAACTATTCGTGGGAATACTTTTTATTGTAAGTTCCCTGTTCATTGTAACGTCCAGTGGAACAATAGTTTCATTGATATCCTCTTCTATGACGATTTTAGCCGCTTCCGGGTCATAAAATATATTAAATTCAGCATTTCCCATATTTCCCTTTCCATATGGAGTAATGCCAAATGCCCCTCCCATAATGATTATCTGTTCTATGTTCTCTTTTATACTATTATCCAGCCTCATGAGGATTCCCAGGGAAGTTAAAGGAGATGTACAGATTATGGTATGTTTTTCCCGTTTTAATGCTTCATACATTTTAATTATTCCATTATGGTGATCTTTTTCCTGAACTGGTTCCTTAAATTCATATGTACCAAGCCCCTTATCACCATGAAAATTTTCATAATAATGGGGTTTTATAAGTGGCCTGGCAGATCCATGGTACACAGGACAATCAAAATCAAGCAACTTTGCCACACCAGCTGTATTCCTGTAAGTATTCTCAAGCAATGAATTTCCTGAAGAAGCAACAATGAATTCTGGAGTAATATTGTACTGTTTCAACAAAATCATAGCAAAAGCGTCATCGATTCCAGTATCCACATTAAGAATAACCCTGTTCATTTCTGATTATAACCTGCTTATAAAAATATTTTGCCATTGTAATTCCTTTCAGCCTGTGCAGAAATAATAGTAAGTATTGCCATATATAACAATTTAATTCCCAATTTAAATACATGTAAACGCTAAAATTAATATCTGTATATATTATACTTTCATAGATGGCAGGAATTCGAGCCTATTTCCTATTTAATGGGTTCAACCCCATAATATATGTAAATAGTCGGCATTCCTGTTATTCAATCTTGGAGAATGATAATTTATGTCAGGCACAATTGTAATAACCGGGTCTAACAGGGGAATAGGGCGATCAATAGCCGAAAAAATGGCATCAGAAAAATATGGAATTATTATGGTAGATTATGATAATGCCGTACTTGATTCGGCTAAGTTGCTTAATTCCCGATATGGCAATGTTGAAGGGATAAAATGTGATGTATCAAGTTACGATGCCTGTGTTGAAGCATTTTCAGAGATAGAAAAAAAGGAAGTATATGGCATAGTAAACAATGCAGGCATAAACAGAGATGTCCTGTTCAAAAATATGTCATTTGATCAGTGGGACGCAGTAATAAAAACTGATCTTTACAGCATGTTCAACGTTACAAAGCAATTTGTTGATTCAATGATTGAAAAT
>JAJZZW010000173.1 GCA_021797385.1 Thermoplasmata archaeon
CAACCAGTGATGTCCTGTAATAGTACTTATTGTATTGCTGGATACTCCAGAAATAACACCAGGTGGTACCGTAGTCAGTACATCCTTTACCGTATTGAGCCCGAGAAATGTAGAGAACAGTATCTCTGTTGGTGGTATATTTGAGAAATATGATGTCAGGGAAACTGCATTCTCATTTGAAAGTGCAGTTGTTATTGCACCGGGATAGTAGAGGGCGAGTCCCAGTATCAGAATAGAAAAGAATGCTCCTATGCTGGCAGTATAGCCTGCATTTCTCATGGTGTTCAAAACACCTGAGGTTGTTCCCCTTTCACTGGGTGGCACAGATGACATGGCAACAGTGAGATTCGGCACATTGAATATTCCATATCCGATTCCGAATACCGTTATTACTATTGAGAGGAAAACATATGAAAAGTCATAGGTCAATTCCACCAGGGCAAGCAATGCGAAGGCTGATATAAATAGACCTGCAGTGGTAAGCCATCTGGGATCGTACCTCAGTGAAAGTTTGCTTGACAGCACCCCAAATATGCCCATGGATATGGGAAGAGGCAGCATATAAATACCGGCCCATAAGGGGGTTACCGAATATTTATATCCGTGTATGGGAAGCCAGATGCCCTGAAATATAAGGGTGAGCATATACATCAACCCCATCATGCCCAGCGCAGAAACAAATGCTGTAAATATGCTAATGCTGAAATTCCTGGATTTGAAGAGCTTTGCATCGAATATGGGACTCCGGGCCCTTTTTTCAATGAACGGGAGAAACAGAAGCATTGCTGTTCCTATCACCAGGGCCGTGATTACAAATGGGTTTGTCCATCCCATTGGATTGTTTCTATAAGGTGTTATGCCGTAGGTAATTCCCAGCAGGAGTATTATAAGACCCAGGGCATACACTATATTTCCTGCTATATCTATATGTTGCGTTGATTTTTCTCTTTTATCCTTCAGTTTAATAAATGACCAGAAAGTACCGAATATGCCAACCGGGATACTCACCAGGAATATATCCCTCCAGTAAATAGTGGCGAGCACACCACCGAGCACTATTCCTATGCTTACACCGGAAACCGCCGCTACGCTATTTATTGAGATGGCGAAGCCCCTTTCTCTGGGAGGAAAATTATCTGTTATTATGGCAAATGTGTTGGCCATGATGAACGCCCCGCCTACAGCCTGTACTATTCGGAATATTATAAGTTCAAGAGCAATTGTATATCCGGTTCCCGGTGCTATATATAGCAAAATAGAACCGATAGTAAAGATAAGGAAACCCAGGTTGAATATCCGGACGCGCCCGAAAATATCAGAAAGTTTTCCAATTGTAACCAGAAGAACGGACAATACAATCATGTAACTCATGATCAGCCACAGGAGGTATGGAAAGGAACTGGGAACCATGGGATTCAAATGTATTCCTATGAAAATAGAAGGCAGAGCCACAATTATTATGCTCGTGTTAATTGTTGCCATTAGCTGTCCTATAGTAGTGTTGCTCAATGCTATCCATTTATCCTGCATTGTTTTTAAAATTGCAGTTAAATATTTAAATATTATTACTAAATAATTTATTGATAAATTAAATAATTGAGTAATTATGGGAATTTCCAATGATAATATAATTTATTTTACATGTTTCCGGATAAATTATTTAACTGATCAGGGATTACCATCCATGGCCAAGATAATGCCATTCTCAGAAGAAAACCGGTATTTAGCACAGGAATTCCTCATGAAAGATCCTTATAAGAACACGATTATGTCATCCCTCCTGGAGGAAAGTGGGAAGAATTCCATGGTAATTTACGATAATGGGGTGATCAGGGGAATTATGGCTGTATCTCCGGATTACAGGAATCTCTGGTTTTATGGCAACCGGGCTGCATTCAAAACAGTAATTGATAATATGGGATACAGTGAGTTTAATTTATATATAGATCAGAAGAACCTTGACATTGCACTGGCCAGATTCAATTTTTCAATAACAAAAGTCCTTGTAATGAGGCTGAAAATCAGGGATTATAATGGGACATCCCAACCTGCCGTTAAATTGAAGAATGAAGAAATTACATTATATGGAGAATCCTTCGGGTATATTCCAGAATTCCCGGATACTTTTGTTCAATTCAGAGGGGGAAGTATAGTCGCAGCCGGCAGCGTGATATCTACTAACAGCCGATCCTGTGCTATTGGTTCCATCAGGTATATTGAAGGCAGTGAAAATAGCATTTCCAACATAATTTCAGCCACGGTGGCTGAATACAAAAATCAGACAGAGAATATTGTTGTTTATCTGGATTATGACGATAAAATCAAACCCATTCTGGAAAAAGAGGGCTTTATATTTACTGCCGAACTTATAAAGCTGCATCAAAAAATTTGATGGTTATATAAAAGTTTATCCAATAATTTATTGTAATAGAAACAAAAAAATTATAGTATCCAGACATAGATTTATATAAATCCGAGACTTTTCCAATCATATGAAGTACGATATTGTTGTTGTAGGAGCTGGAATAACTGGTTTGAGTTCGGCATACCATCTTAAAAAGATGGATTCGTCACTTAAGATACTGGTAGTCGACAAAGCCAAAACCTTTTCACAGGGAAACACCGCAAAAAGTGCGGCTGCATTCAGGGATTTCTTTACATTAAAGGAAAATCAGGTAATGGCACAGAGTTCAATTAATTTCTATAAACATCTTCAGAACGATATGGGTATTGACCTTGGCATGAAATATACGGGCTATCTATTCCTTTTTGACCATGACACGGATAAGGAGTTTGTCTCGAGGTATCCCCATTCAAGAATCGTCCATGAAGACATGTCGGAAATTTTCAATTTGAATATCGATAAAGATACCCAGGAGGTAATGGGCATCGGCTCAATAAAGTCAGCGGTAATAGATGAAAATGCAGGAATCATCGAGCCGGACCTTATATCCCAGTGGTACTACAAGGAATTACTGGACATGGGAGTTGATTTCAAATTCAATACTTTTGTGAAGCGGCTGGTTCTTGCCCCCTTCGAATCAATGAATTATCCGGGAGAGCCATTCAACTGGCAGAAATCGGAGATAAAGTATGCTGAAACTGATAAAGGTATAATAGAATCAGATTTTTATGTACTCTGCACGGATGTCTGGACCACTGCGCTTCTGGACCCTGTGGGCATAGATTCACATCTCAGGCCAAAGAAAAGGCAGATATTCCAGATAACATCTCCCGCAATACAGAAAATTATCAACAAAAATATATTCAATGATTCCGGGGTTTTTCCATTTACCATATTTCCCACTGGTGTTTACATGAGGCCATACCCCCAGGCCAGCTCATTCTGGACCAGCCTTGCTGATGAATTGAACAGGGATTTTTCCTTTA
>JAJZZW010000030.1 GCA_021797385.1 Thermoplasmata archaeon
TTATATTCTTTTTGCATTTTCGTAATGAGTTGTGATAATAGTTTTATGTTTCCTGAAGCTATTGCCCTGCTCAACTTCAATATATCAGTATTAATGTTATAATAAATAGTTTCAGAGGATAACTGATCATTTGCTATGACCTTCAGCCTGTGTAATAGATCCTCTGATTTATTCATGATCTCGGCCATTTTCCTCATTTCAGCATCCCTTTTGAAGTAAGCCTTAACCTTATCTTTCATTTCCCTTATTTCCTCAGGGCTGTGCTGCATTGAGTTTTCTATTTTTATTTCCTTATGTGAACCTGTATCTCTGTCTCTTGCAGATACTGTGAGTATTCCGTTTTTATCTATAGTGTATGTCACATCTATAGACACTTCACCCCTGGGTGCAGGCTTCAAACCAGTAAGTATAAACTTTCCAAGCTGTATATTGTCTGATCCCATTGGCCTTTCTCCCTGCACTGCCTTTATCTCTATTTCCTTCTGGTAATCTTTTATTGTAGTAAATGGCCTTGTCATACTGCATGGTATTATTGAATTTGCCGGAATCATGGGTATTACAATATCGTTGAGAACTACACTTCCCAGTGTCATTGGCACCACATCTTTAATTCTGATTTTCGATATATTTTTATTTTCTGTGTATGCAAATCCAGAAGCTATAATAGAGGAACCTACTGCTACAATTGTCTCGGGATTCATTCCCTTAGATGCTTTCCTGGAAAGATAATCCTGAATAGAATTAGACAGATATGGGACTTTCACAGAACCACCTGTGAGTAAAAGTATGTCTATATCCTTTCTGCTGATGCCTGATCCAGAGATAGCCATATCAATGCATTTATAGATTTCCGGCAGCAGACTTATAATTATATCATTGATTTCATTGACTGACATTTTATATGATGTCTGCCGTTTTTTACCGCCGGGCAATTTTATTTCTGCAATTTCATTGCTGGATAATTTTATTTTTAACTGTTCTACGAGTATATCAAGGTCTTCTGGATAGGTTTTTATTCCATTGTTCCTCAGAAATTCTTTCATATGGTTTACTATGGCATTGTCTATATCCTGCCCGCCGAGATTGACATTGCCGTATGTTCCCAGAACATTGAAATTATTTCCCTTAATATTGACAATACTTACATCTGTTGTCCCGGCTCCCATGTCAAATACCAGAATGTTTTTATTGTCTATCCCCGGATTTTTTGACCTGTAAGCTATTGCAGCTGCGGTAGGTTCCGACACAAACCGTTTTACTTTTATGCCGGCAATATTGGCTGCCTCCATGGTAGCATTCCTCTGATTCTGATCAAACCTTGCAGGTACGGCTATTACTGCATCTTTCATTTGAGAATTCAGATACCTTTCAGAAATATTTTTGATTTCTTTTAATATTATGGCACTGAGCTCAACAGGAGAGTGGAAATTTCCGTTAGACTGGTACAGATATTCCGTGCCCATCTTTGTCTTGAAAGCCTCGGCACCTGAAGCTTTTCCCGCTTTTATGATCTTTACTGCATCCTTTCCTGTAAACATCCGGTCAGACCGGTCGAATGCAATTACACTTTTCATTGAATAATCACTTTTATTGTTTAATGGTATAATCACTGTATTTATCCTGTTATCAGAAATCTCGCTGTATGCGGCTGCTGAATTCCTGGTACCCAGATCTATTCCAATTGAAAACATATAAATACACCCGTTTTATCTGTATTTTTTCAATAACCTGATCATGTATAAGTATTATTGTATGACCGGTGAATGACAAAATTTAAGTATATGTAAGGATTATATCTAATGTGCATCTAAATGGCGTGGTATGAAGTCATTAATGGTTCTGCAGGTTCTGCATATAATAAGAGGCTATACAGTATAATAGGCCAGAAATTCGGTCTTTTTTATTTCAACAGGGATAACAGGATACATGTATTTTTGAATACTAACACCAGATTTTCCTTTGTAAAACAATCAGTTCAGCTAGACCCTATCGACGAAATGCCGAAAATGAATCATTATTTCGTTTCGGGGAATAGAAAGGAAAAGGATTATTACGACACAGGAGTCGAATTCTCAGACATAAGGGAAATCATAGACAAACTCCAGGACGGCCAGGGAGTCATGTTCTGGTTCATGTATTATAATAAAAAACCTTCAAAGGATCAGTATGTCCTTCAGGAGGATAAGTATCTTGTAAAGATAATTTTCATGCACAGAATTGATAAATTCAGCAAGAAAAAGTCCGATGAAGATTTGAATAACGTCATACTGGGAATGATTCAGAATTCCATAAAAACAGAAATTACATGGAAAGAAATCCAGGGAAAGAAAAATAAGATTTATGATGGAAAAATGATGAAGCCTTTGCTGGTGAGCAGCAAAAAGATAATTTATACATATAAGGCAAGGATCGAAAATTTCCTGGAGCTGGATTACAGCACAAAGGAAATGAAGCTTCCATCACACCAGCAGGAGGAGTCCGGATATTTAGAATTCAAGAGGGATGAATCTGATAATGCAGTAGTCCTTGACCAGAAATCAGAAGTTATTAATTCCATGGCTACCGGAGAAAAGACCGGGTTAATATCCGGTGACGGAAAAATCGGGATTGCTGCTAAAGTCATTAATGAGGCACTCAAGACCGGAAGGGATATTGCAATACTCAATACAGCGAAATTCGATCCTTTTAAAAATATAATAAACAGCAATGCAAGCTTCAGTATCAAACGCTTTGATATCAGTTCTGAATACTATGACAAAAGAGTCGTAACATCCCCACAGGACAGCCAGGCACTTGCATCCAAGCTCTGGGCAGGATTTATTACAGGCACAGAATCATTGAGAAATCCTCTTATTATAGTAAATACATCAAATGACCTAATACCTGTATCAGGCAACGGCATACCATTATATGAAAATGAGTTCTGGAGCAGCTTCTTCAGGTACTATAATACCGGAAGCAACGGCATGGGCATAGCCTTCCTGAAAGAGGGAGAACTTGAATCAATGAAATTATACGTTGATTATGCAATTAAGGCTGCTACAGATGATGAAACGTTTGATATAATCAAGAATTAACTGTAACCGTGTACTTTTATAAATTTTATTCCCAGTTTCGATGCCATTTTTCCATCGGTTTTTTCATTATCGCCTATTACTATTGATGATTTTACATCTATATCGTATTTTTCAGCAGCCATTTCTATGAGCCCGGTTTCAGGTTTCCTACATTTGCATGATTCCTCGGGTGTATGCGGGCAGTAAAAAAAATCCTCTATCTTTATTCCATGCTTAATGAATATTTCTCCGAGCTTAGCATTGAATAATTTCATGTCTTCAATATTATAATAACCCCTGTTAATGCCTGACTGATTGGTTATAACTATGATAATATAACCATTGTCATAATAGCTTTTTAATAAGGGAATCATATCCTCATAGATTTTCAGGTCTGAAATTTTGTGTGTATAGCCATTATCATAATTCAGAGTGCCATCACGGTCCACAAAAACAGCCTTTCTAGTTGAAGTCACATTATTATGATTATAACATAAATTTAAAATTTGTGATAAGATGTAATCTTATATCCTTATTTTCAGAAATAATTATTATTTATAAGATCAGAGTTCTGCGCAGACAAAGCCGGTATTGGGATCTGCATTTTTCAAAGCCCTTTTCTTCAAAGTTACAGTGAAGCCTGCATCCTCTAACCTCTTCTTTATTTCATTGGGAGAACCTTCATAAAGAATCTGTATACGCTTGAACATTTTCAGGGTCTCATCTTCCTCAGATTGAAGTTTTTTAATTGAGGCTGTTCCATCAACTTTGAGAACAGCGGTATCCAGCTTGTACTTTACCATTAAATCCTTCAGGGCAACATCATTTTTTCCGTTGCAGTATGTTGATCTGACTACAATAACACGCTTTTCAAGGTCGTTTGCCTTCACGTTTTTTGAAAGCGTATCATAAAATGATTCCTCCGGGACAGCTATAACAGTTTTAGACTCACTTAATGTAAAGTATATGGGAGAATCACCGACCTTGCTCCCTATATCTATTACATTTTCATCTGCAACGTTGAGGAATGCATATTCATTGCCGCCGAAGGTACCGAGAAAGTTATGGTTCTGGTCCATGTTGCACATGAAGAGCTGCCCCGATTTATACTTGAAGTTCATGCATCCGGGAACAATCGAATTTTCGAAGGTAAAGAAATCAAGATTGCTATTACAAAGATTATTTTCAACACATAGTGCATAAAGGCGTGTTTTCTGCATGTTCCAGAAGGAATCTTTTCCGTTCTGGGCTATTATCTTTATATGCTCTTTCTTTGTAGCTAAATCAAGCATAACATGCCTGTAATTTTTATATGCCATTTTGTATCTACTCATTGATTGTGTCAGACTCATTGATGGAAATAGAAAATACATTTATAAAGTTATATTCGCTTTTAGTGTAAATTCCTTACGACCAGTCTGGGCTGTTCCCATTTGAATTTATTGGTACCGGTTTTATCGTATAAGTTCATCTGGAAGATTTAAAACTAAAGTATTTTATATAAGTATATAATATAAATAATATGGCAAGCAAAAGGATACTGAACCATTCCAATGGTAAATACTATAAGATCAGGCAGAGAAATACAGAAAATGGTACAAAAGGCCAGATACTGGGTCTCTGGCATCCGCCCAGAAAAGAAAAACATAGAAAGTAATATTATGTGTTTTATAAGGTCATATGAATTTTCAAAATAGCTTTTAAAGATAATAGAATGATTTAAAATATCATCTATCCATAAGTGATATTAAATTAAGTTATAACAGGAATTGCAGCCTTAAAAATATCAGCATTTGAAAAGGCAATTGTGATAAAAATAAGTAGATATTATATAATAAAAAGTTTTATTTTTTTCTTCTTATTACTATAATGGCTGCACCTAAAGCTATTATAATAAGAGATACAAGTCCTATCATATAAATATCCGAACCTGGCAAATTAAAGGGTATTTTTTTCATAGAATTATGTGTATATGTTGTTTCTTCAGTTATATTGCTGCCGTTTACTTTTACGTTTCCAGATGGTGATACAGTATATCCCGATATACCGTTAACTGTATAGGAATAGGTACCATTAACTTCTAAGAATAATATTGTAGTAGACGTCGAGGATTCCTCTGTACTATTAAGTATTATAACCCATGATGTGCCTGCTGGTAATCCATTTTCAATGAACGTCACATTATATTCCTGTAATACAAAGGATATTGGAACAGTTGTGTTTCTGCCATTTACATATACTTCCCCTGATATGTTTTTGTAATCCAGTGATGTTGCTGAATAGTGGTATGTTCCATTTGTCAGCTGGAATGTGTATAAATAATGTGTTAAAGTATATGTTTTACCATTGAGGATAATATTCCATGTTATGCCTGACTTTAATCCAGATTCTTTAAATGTTACATTGAACGTTACCTTTGAGAAGGATATGTTTTGAGAAATAGGTTTACCGTTTATCCTGAATGAACCTGATGATATGGGTGCCCTGTAAATATGATTTGATGTGGCAATTGTGAATGTATATGTACCATTGGTAAGGGTAAAAATGTATGATGTCCCTGAAATTGGTCCTGAATTATTATCTGTTAAATTCACATACCATGTTGTTCCTGATGGTAATCCTGCTGATATAAATGTTATATTATATTCCTGTAATACAAATGATATTGAAACAGTTGTGTTCCTGCCATTTACATATACTTCTCCTGATATGTTTTTGTAATCCAGTGATGTTGCTGAATAGTGGTATGTTCCATTTGTCAGATGGAATGTGTATGATTGCCCTGTTATTGCCCCGGAATTATAAACGGTACTATTCTCTTCGACTATTTTTATATTCCATATACCGGAATTTAATCCCATTTCTTTAAAAGTAGCATTGTATGTTAATTCTTTAAAAGTGACTGGGATCGTTATTGGATTTCCAGTGGCGTTTAATATTCCCGAGGAAATAATAGGAATATATAGATTATTAGAAGTTGTTATAGTATAAGAATAATTGCCATTATATTCATAGAGACTGATATAATTATTCGAAGAATTGTAATAATGACCAGTTAAGTTTACATCCCATTCTGTTCCTGATGGAAGCCCGGTTTCAGTAAAGGTTATCAGAGTTTGATCTAATTTAATACTCTTATACTCTCCAGCTGTCAGCTCTATAGTAAATTCTTTGTATAGCAAAGTTCCATTATAAACTTCCATTTTATAATAACCCGGAGCAAGAGTCATATTTATTTCATCATTTACAAATTTTTCAGGCGTTCCATTGATATATAAGGTGCCGGATGCCAGGGGCATTGAAATATTGAGCGTTGATATATCACTGGAATTATAAACCTGCCCGAGCTGCCCGGGTCCTGGATTTATGCTTTCAAAAATTGTTCCATTAGATTTATAATAACATCCGGATGATACAACGTTTGCTATAGTTTCAGCTGTGTCTGTCCCAAAATTATAAGCACTTCGTATTTCCTGATAATTATGACCGTTCCAGTACTGAATACTCAAACTCACATTGGATTTCATATCTACAGTAGAGGATCCATCTCCGGGGCCGCCCAGTATTAACTCAGCATCATAAAAGCTGTATCCATCTGGTTCATAAGTATAGCCGTCTACCACAAACCCTAGGTCTACGGTAAGATTGTTTACAAACGTAAATACGGGGCTGTCGTAAGTAACCCAGCCATAACCATCGTTATACATGAAATCAACTTGCGGCTTTCCATTACTGGTTACTGTGCTATTTACCATAAAATCAATAGTAGAAGGATATATTAAACTAAGGCAGTTTCCTGGAAGGCTATTATTTGCATAGCTATAGTAGAAATGAGTTCCGGATGAGTTTCCAACTGTTCCATTTCCTGATAATGTAGAATTGTGCATATTAGCACTTTGAGAAGTCAAATTCCATATATTGTCTAAAAAGGCAATATCATGTGAGGTTGTATTAACGTAGGCAACGTCCTGTACCCAGTAAACATATAAACTGTTCCCATCATAAAATGCCATATTCAGGTTAAACTGAAAGGTCATACATTTATTATTTGTGGTATTATTTACAACGCTCAAAGAATTTATATTGACAGAACTGAGAAATGAAGTTGTGTTGTATCTATAAGCCTGATTGGATGTGCCTGCATTTTCTATTCCGAAATCAGCAAGGCCCATTGGAGCCGGCTCGTTTTGATATAATTCAGTCGGGTCTACAGTGTCTGTCGAGCTTATTAAATTTTTCCGAACTGTCGACATTGATTTGCTATAATGCTTCATTGCTGTTTGACCCTGAATCCGATCCGTTTTTTCTGAGATTGATCCTAATGGCGCTAAAGCCCCAAAAATTAGTAATAATACGACAATTATACTAATAATTACAATTACCTGTTTTTTCTGTATACAGTGAAACATCTAAAATTCGATAATAATGTTATATAATAATGTTTCCTATGACATTACAATTATGACCATGTACAATATTCCGTATATTGATAAATAAGCATTCTAATGAATATATCAATAATCGTAGGGCAGTATTTATAGAGTTTTTTATTATGACATCTATCACAACAGTTTACGTATGCAAATTATTCCTAAATCTTACCATGCTTTGTTTTCCAACTTCTCTTATGCTATTCATTCTTTATTGCGTTATTTATAACAGGAACTGTACCTGTTTTTCTTCATTATAGTTTCTAAGTTCTCATCTACCATCCAGTTTATTGTCGCTTCTCTATGCACTATACATATATTGTTATATTCCATATCTTTTTACCTCATTGTTTCAAAAGAAGTTTTTTCTCTGTTATTAACAATTATACTGTTATTAATAGGACTTATAATTACATTAATATTGTACATAACAGATCCAACGCAATTAAATATGTAACATCTTAATACTATTATTAGTGATTGTTATAATTTAACATATAGATTATTATTTAATTTTTATGATAACATCGCAAAACAAACGTTTATATTAATATTTATATCATATAATATTTAAATTAAACATGTAGTAGATAATAAATATAGTGAATAACTAAATAGTATTATCAAACAAATATTAGATTAAATGTGATAAATCATATTATAGTTCAGTTATATTATCGATAAGTTTTTATAGAAGTTTATAATAACCTATATGCCTTGAAAGAGGTGATGAAAATGGCAGAGGTTAAGGAAATAAAAGAAACAGAAAAGAACGAAAAGGGACTGCTAATGGAAAGCAAATTTTCATACCCAGGTGAGGTTGTGACCAGGGAGTCTATGAATAGAATGGACGATGTCTCAGAGGAAATCTTTGATGTTTTCAGAAAATATGATCTCTCCATCTGGGATGCTAAAACCATAATGCCGTTCCTGATTGCAAAAATTGCAGGCGAGGCAAATGACAATGAAATGGACATTGTGGAATACATAGACTTTTATCTAAAGCCAAACACAGTGGAGCTTTCCAGGGACCTAAGGAACTTTAGGAAGTTCTCCGGGAGTCTTCATCACAGAGTTGAAAGCGTAAAACGCTAATAAGTAATTGTATGTTTTTTACTTTATTATTTTTAAGTTTATTTTATTTATAGTGCAGATTTCTAAAAACTTTTTAGTACATAAATAACATAGTATCTTATGATAGATATTACAGATAAAAATATTGTTAGCCGCGAGGCCATGGCCACAGGAACAATTACACTGGAGAAGGAGACAATAAAGCTAATAAAAGAAAATATGGTAAAAAAGGGAGATACCATTGAAACTGCCAAAATAGCCGGAACAATGGCGGTTAAAAACACATCATCAACAATACCATACTGCCACCCTGTACCGGTAATGTCCATAGATTTCAACTTTGAAATAAAGGAATCAAAAATAACTGTAACATGCAGGGTCAAGGCAATTTACAGGACAGGAGTGGAAATGGAGGCACTCAACGGCGTTCAGGTAGCCCTTCTGACAATATGGGACATGGTAAAATATCTTGAAAAGGATGAAACAGGCAATTATCCCCATACATCTATCGGAAATATTAGTGTAATTTATAAAAGAAAAGGTGATTCATATACATCATGAAAATCATAAATATAATCTGAATTACCGTATAATTACAGTATCTACCAGCAGGACTATGGAGAATGATCAATCAGGAAATATAATGGAAAATCTCCTGAACAATAAAGCTTCACGTGGCCTGGTAAAAGATGATGAGGTCATGATACTTTCGGAAATCTTCAAAAATTACGAAAATACAGATGTTTTTATATTCATAGGGGGAACTGGAATATCGAGGCTTGACCAGACTTCAAAATCATTAAGAAAAATAGCTGATAGGGAAGTACCGGGATTCGGGCAATTATTCAGGGAAAAATCTGGCGGCATATTTCCTTACATGTCAGATGCGTCTTTATTCATTTATCAGAAAAAGATCATATTTACATTACCGGGATCAGAAGATGCCCAGAAAATCGGCTTTGAAATAATCAATGACCTGGTAAATCATATTTATCATGAAATCAATAAGGAATAATGTTATTAAGTTCCTGACATTTAAGTTTCATGAAATTCATTGACCTTCATGAGGATATAGCATATTCTTCAATGTACCGGGATGTAATCCATGGAAATCTTCAATCCTCCATAGATATGCTGAGAAAGTATTCTGGAAGTATCGTATTTTCAGTCGTTTTTCCCTTTGTATATATGGAAACCGGAATAGAAAATGAAAAATCAATTCCGGATATTTCATTGGCATATGAACAACTGCGTTATTATAAAACCATTGCCGAAAAATACGATATAAATATAATGAAAACTCCAGAGACAAAAAACGGCCTGAATTTTCTCATATCCATGGAAGGGACTGATGTGCTGAATACGCCTGAAGATATTCTTATATTCCATGATCTGAGTTTGAGAAATCTCGGCCTTGCATGGAATTTTGACACTAAATTTGCATCTTCATGCTATTCAAAAAAGGATTACGGTTTAACCGGTTATGGAGAAGAACTTATAAAAATATGCAATTCCAGTGGAATAATAATAGACCTTGCCCATGCAGGAAAAAAGACAATACTGGAGGCATGCGAGGTATCTGAAAAACCTGTTCTCGATTCCCATACAAATTTCATTACTATTAAAAATAATAAAAGAAACATAGATGATGATTCCATAAAAGCAATAGTGGATACAGGTGGCGTTCTGGGCATTACGGGAATAAGGGATACATTGAAAACGCCGGATCTAGATGGAATTATAGATAGTATGAACTTCCTGGGAGACCATTATGGATGGAATCATGTGGCACTTGGTACCGATTTTCTGGGCATATCCATTGCACCCGACAATTTTTCTGACATAAATGCTGTGGAAAAACTAAAAGATGAACTGGGAATCCATGCTGAAGATGTGCTTTACAACAATGCAAAAAGAGTCATTGAAAAAAATTTATGACTTTTCTATGTCGTACCAGCCTCCCTTGCTATTCATTTTTATCTTGCTGTTCCCCTTATATCCGGCATATACCATTTCTTTGAGAATGGGTGGAGGCAGCATCCTTTCATCACCGGTTTCTGAATATAAATAATCGCCTATTTCTTTCATTGTATCTAGGCCGATTGTATCCATGAGCTCGAAAGGGCCCATGGGAAACCCGAATCCGAGCTTTGCCATCTTATCTATATCCTCCATGCTGGCTATTCCCTTTTCATACATTCTCAGGGATGCAACAAGCCAGGAATGAACAAAATTTGTGGTAAAAAATCCAGGGTAATCCTTGACAACTACCGGTTCCTTTCCCATAGACTTTGCCATGTCAATTACAGTATTCAATGCATCCTGAGAAGTAAAGGGTGTTTTAACTATCTCTATGAGCTTCATTACAGGTGCAGGGTTGAACCAGTGCATGCCCAGTAATCTGCTTTTATTTTTAATATTCATCCCGATTTCAGAGATCATGATGCCTGAGGTATTTGATGCTATAATCGCATTTTCCGGAATATTTTTTTCAATGCTTTCCATGACCTTCAGTTTAAGTGACATAATTTCAGGAACTGCTTCTATAACAAATTCCCTATCACTTAGTTTCCCATAATCAGTTGAGGTTGTTAGATTTTTCATGTAATTGTTTTTCTGATCCTCTGTTATAGTCCCCTTCTGTACCAGCCTTGCCAGACCGAATTTACCATCAGCTATGCTATTCCTGGCATTCTTTAGAATATCTTCACTAATATCTATAAGCAGGGTATCAAATCCCTGCCTGATGAATACCTGTGATATGCCCTGTCCCATTATTCCTGATCCTATTACTGCTACTTTCTTTGTCATAGATACCTATTCAACGAAATAATAAAAACTTTGATAATTGATAAAAATTATATTGGTTTCTTATTGTCGTTTCGATTATACAGTGTCTAAATTATAATATTTAGTATGGGGGCTATAAAATGAAACACTTTTAACATACTATATTTGCTCATTTTGGATATAGTCCAGAATCCTACGATTTAAACAAAATAAATTTAAGTATTAAAAACTGATATTAAAATTAGTGAAATTAAAAATATCGAGAATAAGAACTATTGTCGAGAGTTTTGTGAATGAGCAGTTCGGCGTAAGAGAGTTCAGGATAACAGCAGCAGTTCCTAACGAGAGTGGAAAATCCTGGAACATTTTAATTTCTTACAGTGTTCCATTATCACAGTACGTTAAATTGAACGAGGATAAATCAGAGTTAACTATGACTCTGGTAAAGTACTATTATTTAAATATTAATGACGAAGATGGTAAAATAACAGGATTTACTGAAATCCCATAACCGATTAAAATATGGTTAATAAAAGAAACAATAAAGGTCATTGGTACAAAAAGGTCAAAAAAAAATTGAGGCATTGTTTGATACCGGTGCTGAATTTGCATGTTTGAAAAATTTAGACTTTGATGTAATAATTGGCGTTGAGATAATGCAACCTTTAGGACTTATATTAGATATGTCAACTGATAAAATTTTATTATAAGATAATAATAAAATCGATATGCTAATTTAGGGTGTTTTATGGGCACATGGGAAGGTATTAATGGCATTCCGTATTGTTTCCCTTGCACTTTTTATTGTTGCCAGGAATACCGGAGGATTGAACTTCGAAGAAAATGGAATTAAAAAGTTAAATAACCTTTAGTAATAAACTAAAGGTGAAAAACCCGGGAAATAAACTTCTGTTAATAAACATGATAATGCTTCTTTCCGTTACATTCACCATGAGGTCGTCAACAAATATGCTCATGACCGTTGTACCTATTTTTACCAAGTATGTAATAAACGCAGATGTACTCTTTGTTGGCCTAACAGCCACGCTTTACGGTATCGGTGGCATGGTTTCTAACATATTTGTGAATGGCAGAATCAGTGTTGATAAAACGCCTAGTGTTGTTTTTGTCTTCCTGGCTGTTATGACTCTGGGCATATTCTTCTATATATTTTCCAGCAATGTTTATGAGGTATTTGTATTATCCGCTGTTACCGGCCTTTCCATGGGAGTTGTCCAGCCATTATTAATGACGATCACCAACGCAATAGCACCTCCCAGAAGCAGGGATAGGTATATTGCAGCCTATACTGCATCACTATCACTGAGCCTAATCTTCGGTGTGCTTGTAGAGGGCCTTGTCATTTCATCCATAGATGTAAGGTATGCCTTTGTCATTTTCTTCTTTATTGCAGTGGCATCATCTATTATCATGTTCTTCCTATCAAGAAGAATACATATACCGGCAAAATCAACCAAAACAAGGTCATTCAGGGAAATCATTTCCAGGGCATCAACATCACTTCACCAGGGAAAGGTTTTATTTGCAATGTTCGGCAATATATCATACGCATTTCCATTCATTCTGCTGATAACCTATGGAAGTATAATTGGCAGAGAATATGATGGCATTGCTCCCAGCACATTCCTTTACCTCCTTGCATTGTTTTACGGAGTTTCTTTCCTTTCAAGGGTAATTCTATCTGTAAGACAGGTAAGGAACAAGGAATACCTGATGTATGCAGCATTTGCAGCAAGCATACTGGGGTATATACTTGTCGGAATCGATACTGGAATAGTGATGTTTATCGCTGCCCTCCTGATTCTCGGGTTTCCACACGGGTCCATATTTCCCCTATCCACCTCATATATAGCTGAAAGTGTTGATATGGAATATATGAACATTGTTTATTCCGTATTCCTGCTTATTATGGATGTAATAGCCTTTGTAATACCATTTATATTCGGATTGATTTCAGATCTGTATACAATAAAAATAGCAATATATGTAACACTGATTCCAATGGCATTTCTCATAATGCTTTCAGTGGGGGTCAATATAAGAGACAATAAAACAAAAAGGAAAAATTTAGAAGCGTCAAAGGCATAAAATAATTATCTTATTCCAAATTTGGATGCTATTTCCACCATATCTGATACATAATCACTGAAGAATTTCAGTATATCCCTAGATGTTATTATACCGGATATTTCACCATTATCAATTACCAGTAAACGCCTGATCCCATTTTTTGCCATGAGGTTTGCAACCTTCTCCATGGGCGTATCCGAGGGAACCGATGTTAATGGACTTGTCATAATTTCCCTCAATAATACTTTCTGGGGGTCTTTACTTTTAGATGTTATTTTATTTATAAAGTCCCATTCAGTAACTATTCCCTCCGGAATCTTTCCATTGCCTATTATGAGGAAACCCTGCTGTTTTTCTGCCATTATATTAGAACCTTTCAGCGCATCCATATTTCCATCCACAATATGGCAGTCCTTTCTCATTATATCTTCAGCATAAAGCACCATAATTAATGATATTATAATGATATTTAAGATAGATGTTATGGAAATATACCTGAAAGCTTGATTCTGTATTATAATGTCATCTGTATCCTTTTAATAGCAAAAAAATTAAGGATGGATCGCATAGTCATACTATTTGAAAGGTGAATAACAATGCCACAGGAAAGTTTTCTTGAAATGTTCCACAGATTAACATCTGTTGGGTGGAACCCGGAGAAGGGTGTAAACAGGCTAGCCTTGAATGATTACGACATAAAGGCCAGGAAAAATTTAGAGGAAGAAATGGGGAAAGTCAATGCAGAAATTGACCATGACGATGCGGGATTAATATTCGGTTCACTGGGTTCGGGGGATAACACTGCAATAGGATCCCATATGGATTCTGTTCCAAACGGTGGAAGGTTTGATGGCTTCTATGGAGTAATGTCTGCAATGCAGTTACTGAAGGATGGTCTTGCATCTTCTAATAAAAAAATAACTGCAATTGATTTCACCAATGAAGAGGGATCTCGATTCCAGCCTTCCCTGCTGGGATCAGGAATGTCCACAGGAGTTTTTACAAAGGAATTTACATACTCGAGAACAGACAGTACGGAAATAACCTTCGGCGAGGCGCTGGAGAAATCCGGTTATATAGGTTCTATAGGTTCTATAGGTTCTATAGAAAAATAGAGTCAAAAAAACAGGACATATCGAGATACATCGAATTGCATATAGAGCAGGGACCGGTGCTCGAACTGGAAGGATATCAAATCGGAATACCCAGAGGCATAGTAACTATGGTTGTAAACAATGTAGTATTCACAGGTGAGTCCAATCAGGCGGGGCCTACACCGATGAAGGTCAGAAAGGATTCATTAGTGGCTGCATCCAGATTCAATGTGGCCGTGAGAGACCTTGCGAGGGAATCCGGTAAAGAACTTGTAATGACTGTAGGGAAATTGAATAATTTTCCGAATGCATACAATGTTATACCCGGAAAGGTGGAATTAAACCTTGATACAAGAAGCCCTGAGAAATCAATTGCTGAGGAATATTCATCCATGGCCGGAGAAATAGCAAAAAAGATAGCTGATGAGGAAGGTGTTTCACTGGAGTATAAAAGACAGTGGATAACGGAAACAACAATATTTGATGAGGACATGAAAAAGGAGATAGAAAAAACCTGCAAATCCCTGAATCTGAAATATAAATATCTCTACAGCTGGCCGGGGCATGATGCACAGTATATGAACCGTGTTGTGCCAACTGCAATGATATTTATTCCGTCACATAATGGAAGAAGCCATACTAGGGAAGAATATTCATCAGACAATGACCTTATAAACGGATATAATGTTCTGAAAAAAACTGTGGAAAGGTTTTAAAATAAAAATTGTTTATTTTTTAAATAAATTATAACCGTAGGGTTTATCCACCCTTATTATGAGTGCAGCAGGACCATTATGTGACCTGAGCCATTCGATAT